>JAZUCR010000499.1:0-15707 GCA_045639225.1 Victivallales bacterium | reverse complement strand
TGAAATTTTATCCTTCCGCTTTTTGTATGTTATTTGTTTTTAGCAGGATAAATGATAGACAATCAGCGGAGGATTTTGATCGCAGAAAATCAGTAAAAATGCTGGTTTTTGAATATAAATTGAAGGTTTTACAGAAACCATAACAGAATCTGAAATAAAGGAGAAAAAATCATGCGGGAATGCAAAAACGTTATTAATACCTCATCTCTCATACCTCATCTTTCATACGTGAAGCGTAAAATGCCGAGGCATTTTACGCTGATAGAGCTCCTCGTGGTCATAGCGATCATCGCGATCCTGGCGGGGATGCTGCTGCCGGCGCTTAACCGCGCCCGGGAAACGGCCAAGGCCATCAGCTGCACGAACAACCTCAAACAGGTCGGGCTGGCGCTGGTCACTTATGCCGACAGCTATGCCGGTTTTGCGCCTGGTTTCTGCCAGGCGTCCAATGTGACTGACCATCCTTACCGCTGGCTGCCTACCATCGCCCGGGAAATGGGCAGCGGCAAACCGCTGTGCTGTCCGGCGTCCCCGGCCAGAAACAAATACGGCGATGGTTTGGCGGAATACAAGATCGATAAAGCCACTGATTCCACCAATCTGGGCAAGCTGACCAACGCGGCCAGCATCGGCGTCAACGCCATCAACTGTGCGGCTTCGGAAAATTACGCTTTCGAAACCTCCAAAAACAAACTGGCCTCGATCAAATACATTTCCCGGCTGGCTTATGCCGCCGACATCACCGGCACGGCCGCCAGCTGCTACCCCGGCAACGGTTCTCCCAGCGCGGGCACTTTCGGACGGCGGATCTATCCGACGGCCGGCTCCTCGTTCTATATCTGCCACTCGGGTGGCGTCAACGTCCTCTACGCGGGCGGCAATGTCGATTCCAAGAAACGGGCCGAACTGCAGAGCCTGATCGGGACCAGCAATACGGTGAACAGCGCCGGCAATATCTTCTTTATGCGGAAGTAAGAAAGAGCGAAGAAAAGTCCTCTTTTCTCTCCATAGGGGCGACAGTTTGTTTTTTTGTTTTTCAGCTTGCAATTTCCGTTTTTCAATGTAGAATAAAGAGGAAACGTCAGCTCGAGAAAGCTGTGCGAAACGAATTTTGCAAGGAAGGATTGTCCGAAAAATGGAGCAATGCATCAATCTGGGATTCGTCATGATCCGCCGGAATTCCGCCGAAAGACGCCCGTTCGAGGAAGCGCTCGACCTCTGTAATCATGCCGGTTTCCGGCTTTTGGATTATCTTTCCCCGATTGGAAACGACGATTGGCTCGAGCTTGCCCGGCGGCACCGTGCCGTTCTGGATGCCCGTGGAATGAAGGTCGTCCACAGTCATTTCCCCTACTTCCGCTACAGCGGTCCCGGCGTCAGGGAAAAAATCCTCCGAGTCGCGCCGCGGGCGGTCCAGGCAGCGTCCATTCTCGGTTCACAGTTCCTGGTCCTGCACGGAAATGAATATGTCTGCGAAACTTTCGATCCGGAGGAATGCTTCCGGCAAAGCACGGAATACCTGCGTCCGGTGGTCGATCTCTGTGCTGAATACGGGATCCGTCCCCTGATCGAAAACATGGGGGAATCGGTTTTGAGTGAAAGCCGGCAGCATTACGGCGCCCGTGCCGAGGAGGTCCTGGCGCAGATCGACGCCTTTTCCTATGCGCATGCTGCGTGCTGCTTCGATTCCGGTCATCTCCGCGTGGCCTATGCCGACGACGATGCATACCTTCACGCGCTGGAACTGCTGGCCCCGCATATCGTCTGCACGCATATTCACGACAGCGCCTTCGGCCGCGATCTCCATAAGCCCCCGTTTTTCGGGACGGTTCCCTGGGAAAAGGTCATGCACATCCTGAAAAAATATGGTTATTCCGGCGTGCTGTCCTGGGAATTCGTTTACGAGCGCATTCCCGACGTTCTGTATCCGCAGTATCTGGATTTCATCCGGGCGGCCGGCGACTGTCTGAACGATATTTTTCGGACCAGCTGATCCGGGTCATCCGGTATATACCTGAGTCCATGCGCACTCATATTTTGGGAAATATTCCCATCCCATCTTGGTTTTGCGGTCGGATTCGACCTCCGCGCGGAGATAGAGATAGGAATCATCCCAGGGACATTCGGCCGAGGTGCCGTCGCATTCCCTGACCATACGGCCGATTTCGTCCGAGAACCAGGGGATTTCCCGTTCCGGATTTCTTTCGGTGGCAGGAATTTTTCTGAGCTCGATGCTTTGATCGAATCCGCGGCGGGTGGCAAAAAACCGGATTTTATAATTGACGCCTTTTTTTGCTTTGACTTTTACGCGCAGGATCCGGTTTTCGAAGGAGATATCTTCCAGGATCAAGCCGAGGGTAGGGTAATAATCTCCGCGGTTCAATGCATCGATGACGGCATCGGCGGATAATTCCGGAGTTTTCACCATGACAAATGCCGCCCCGACGCCGGCGATGGAATCCATGCCGGGCATTTCATAGATATGGGAATCGTCGGAGGCCGCTGCGCAGATCCGATCCAACCCTTTTTCCAGCCGGAATGCATTGACGATATCGAAGAACCGGTCCGGGGTATAAGCTCCTTCCAGAGGAATATGAGAACTTCCGCCATTGCAGATTTCGAAATGTTTGACATCTGCGTTTTCCACCAGAGCCATGGGATTCACGTTGTAGAACCGCCAGAGCGGGTGATTGACCATAAAGAAACAGGGCGCGGACTGCCGGCCGGCCGCTTCATCGACCTGAGCTTTGTTCAGGCGGATGGTTTCGGCTTCGTTTTTTCCCTGAATATATGGAAAAGTTTTGCGGATATTCAGGTAGTTCATGTGTACTTCACGGGTTTTCCCGGTCGGATCGATCGGACTGGTGAATTCGCCGCCGGGGATCACGATGAAACGTTTTTTTTCTTCCATCATGTCGGAGACTTCATCATATCTTTTGATTCGGACAAAAGTTCGGAAGACAATCCTGGTTTCTTCCATGGTATCGGAAAAATCCTGTTTGTAAAGCTCATATACGCTTCGGGCAAAGTTGCCCGGCCAGACACCCTCGTCCGGGAGGATCGGCAGCCGGAGTTCTCCGCGGTCCGGAAAACAATTGTGATCGGTCCACGCCACACAATCGAATCCGCGCCGCCGGAATGCCAGCAGCATCTGTTCCGGAGTGCCTTTTCCGTCGGACCAGTAAGTGTGGGTGTGCAGTGCGACTTTTTTCCACTCGCTGTTCATAGCTGTCTGATCTTTCATTTCAGTTCCAAAACGGCCGAGACCGCATTGTGGTCGGAAGCCGTGCGGTCGGGATTGATGGAGAATTTCTTCCGTGTGAAAGCTTTCTTCGGATAGGATGCGATGAAGTCGATCTGCTTGTTGCGGTTATGGGACAGGACCGCAGTCGGGGTGTCCGGCTCTGCATCGTTGGCAACATCCCAATGTTCATGGAGGTAAGCGATCGCGGGACGGCCGACAAAGGTATTCAGGTCGCCGGTCAGAATGAGCGGGAACCAATGATTGCATTCCGCATTCCGGGTAATCAGCTTGATGGATTCCAGCCGTCCTTCATCATCGTTTTCATATTCGCCGTCCCAGGAAAAATGAGTTACGGCGCAGTAAAACTCCCGATCCGGTGCGGAAACTTTCACGATGAAAACGATTCTTTCTTCGATTCCTTCCGGAGTCGGCAGATAGATTTTTGCAACTTCTTTGATGGGATATTTCGAGGCTATTGCGAGGCCGTATTGTCCTTTCCCCTCATAAAGGTCGATGGTTTTCCCGAAAAGGACATTCCATTTCAGATAATTGCGGAATTCTTTGACCGTGTCGAGCGTGGGAGAAAATTTATGGAAAATGGTGACTTCTTCCAGCCCGACGATGTCGGGATCTTCTGCCTTGATCAGATCCGCGGTCCGTTTCCAATCCGGAACATCGTCGCTCCCGATCGTGAAATGAATATTGTAGCTCATGACTTTGATTTGGGAACTCATTTTTACCTCCTCGAGCCGGGTTCGGTAGACGGCTCGTTCTGTTGATTGAGTCAATTTCAGCTGTTTCTGCGCTTATCGTTGAAATCTTGTTTTCCTTTGGTCAGGCTCATCAGGCCCGGCCGGCTGCTTCCATCAGTTCCTTCACATTTTTGATAGCGCGGGTGCAGGCGAATTTGCACTCTTCGCGGCCCTCGTATTCGATCGAGAGATAACCGTCATAACCGGAATTTCTGATGATTTTACAGATCGACGGCAGATCGACGTCACCGTCGCCGGTGACCGCGCCGCGGAGATAACGGCCGTGCAGGGTCCTGATGAATCCGGCCGGATCGGTGACCTGGCGGCGGATATGGAAATCCTTGAAATGGATCATGGACGCATAACCGATATTGTTGAGAACTGCGCATTCGGGATCCTCATCGACACAGAGGAAGTTGCCGACGTCCATCGTGGTGCGGAAATTGTCGCGGTTGACCGCCAGGATCACGCGCTGGACCCGTTCGCTGTTCTGGACATAAAACCCGTGGTTTTCGATGCTGGTGACGATGCCGTAGGTTTTGGCTTTGTCGGCGATCTGTCCGCAGGCATCGGCGAAAATTTCCACTTCGCTGTTGAATTTTTCGTAGGAGCATTCAGGCTGCGGTCTCCAGCCGCAGTCGTGCCGCATGCGGGTGACGCCGAGACGGGCGGCAATTTCCACCTGACCTTTGACGCGTTCGATTTCCGCTTCGAGCGCAGCGGCATCTTCCTGAACGAAATTGGCGCCGATGGTATAGCTGGAAAGGGGGATCCCGACCGATTTGGCGGTTTCAACGATCTTCGCAATCGATTCGGGGTTCATTTCGAACAGGTTGTCGGGCGTGAGTTCCATGTGCTGGGCACCGAGTTCGGCGGCGAACTTGATGACTTCGAAGATATCCATCTTTCCCGCTCTGAGCGCCTGGGCAAAACTGTAGCTGGTGAAACCGATTTTGATCATAATGTCATTCTCCTTGGTGTTGATTTCAAAATATGTTGGTCTTCCTGTTAAATTTTAGATTGTTCCTGCGTCGGATCGTTTTTCACGGTGTTCCGGTTATGGTTTCCAGTCTGGCGATTTTCTGCCGGATCAAATCGGGTGTGAACATGTATCCATCAGCTTCGATATGGTATCCGATCCGGGAATCCTGCTCGGCTGCGGGCAGGAGCTTTTTCAGATTTTCCAATTCAGCGCAGGCGATTTCAGTCCATTCTTTCCGGCAATCCTCGTGCCAGTGCGTTTTCAGCCGGTAAGACCGAACGTAATTCAAAGCCCCGCGGAAGAGGCATCCGCAGGCGACCGCATTGGTAAGTTCCTGCCGGGCCTGAACTGTGCGGGACGGGGCAAGACCGGTCTCAAGCTGTTTGACCGCCTCATCCCAGAGCCCGGTCAGCTTTTCCAGCGACCGGATGACTTCTTCCGGGGTGCAGAAGGTGAATGCCCTGGCAATATTGTCGCCGCGCACGGTTTCCAGCAGCCAGGAGCGGCCGGCGGAAAGATCCGAAACCGGACCCGGTTCGAACGGCAGTGCCGGAGACAGATTGGTCGGGCCGAAATAAAGCCAGTTGTTGTCGAAAGGATAGAAATCCATCGCCTCTTCGAACAGCTTCCATACCGCGGCGGTCCGGTCGGGCAGACAGCCGGGGAAATAAGCCGAAGCGAAATCCGTAATGTCCAAGTCCGGATTTTTCATAAAGAACTGGAAGGCTTCCGTATTGGCGCTGGGCATGTTTCCGAAGTTCCAGCACCCCATATATCCCTCCAGATCCAGAGCGGAGACCCGCACGGCCTTTTTCCGGATATTGCCTATCAGCGGCAGATTCGGAACATCGGCCAGTTCATGGGTTGTTCCCAGCTGGAGTTTGGCAATCATTTTCATCCCGCGCGCTTTCGCGGCCGCATAGACTTCCTGAAATTGTTCCGAGGGGCCGGTGTAGCTCAACGAATATTCATTGACAATGATTTCCCTGCCGAACAGCTGCCTTTTCCCGCCGCGTTCGAAATCCGCCAGCAGAATCACATCGTCGGGCAGGGCCCGGATCATTCCGAGACAGGGACTCTTTTCGTACATGGTCCACGACCAGTTCCAGACGATCACTTTGACTGCCGGAGAGATGCTGTGAATTCCATCCGCCATGATCCGGATGATTTCAGAAACGGCTTCCACCGGAGACCGTTTGCTGCACCGCGGACAGTCCACCTGGACGAATTTCGGTTTGCCGTCCGAGGAAGCAATGCGTCCGCCGCGTCCGAAGCAGTGCGAAACATATTCCGATGCCGTAATCAGGATGACTCCGGCAATACCCGGAACCTTTCGGGCCAGTTCCCCGGCGGCCGCACTGAGGTAATCCCGGACCTTTGGCACCGAAGTGCACATCGGAAGCATGGGGATCAGGGTGCCGTTTTCATCCGGAAACAGGTCGGGCAGGCCGGCGCATTCCGGATGATTTTTCCACAGCGGATGATCCTGCGGCAATCCCCGGGGGATCTGCATGTAAAGATAAACCCCGATTCCGTGTTTCGAAGCCCGTTCGATCAATGCATTGATTCTGGACTGGAACTCTGCTGCGGAATCCCCCAGTTCCGGAAAAACTTCCGTTCTCACCAGATGGTTGATCTGAGCGTGAACCCAGATGGCATTGAATCCTGCCTGATGAATCCGGTCAAGTTCCTCATCCGTATAGATATCGATTGCGGTCTGACATTCGTCCTGATCCGGTCTGAAATCCCTGGTGAATTCCCCGAATGCGCTTTTCCAGGAACGCCAAATTCTGATCATTTTTCCGGACTCCCGTAAACCTCGAATTCCGAGAGCAGACGGCATCCGGCGGACCGGTCGATCTTGTCAACGTGCAGCCGGACGCTGATGCACTTCGTCTTCGGGAAATCGAGGGTGATAACGGCATTTTTGTTGTTCGTGAACCGGGCAGTTTCCCGACTGGTTTTTCCATCGGACACTGTGATCCTGCCGTCCACGAGCGCCGGCCGGCCGTTTCTGGTCAGACAATAGAGGACAACTTTGTCGACCTCCGCCGGAGCCGTGAAGGTGATTTCCGCCCATGGTTTCCTGTCGCCGGGCGTCGGCATCCAGCTCATATATGCGACCCGGGGCGATTCTTCACAGATCCCGTCCTGCAGGAAATAAGCGTAATCCAGCAAGGGGAAGGAAACCGGGACCGCCGAGGAAACTTTCATGACCGGAAGGTTTTTCGGGTAGATTCCCTTTTTCCGGCGTTTGATTTCGAGCAGGGTGAGTTCGTCGGCAACGGCGAGATTTCCCGGTTTGAAACGCTCCTTCCGGGCCTGGGCGATTTCTTCCCGCGCAGCTTTCAGCGAATAAGCAGCGGCAAGACTGGAATCAGTCAGATAAACATGAGCTGCAAACGGTGCAAAGGTATCGGAGAAACGATTGTTCTCCACGGAGACTGCACGGTTTTCACCGCCGGCAAACAGCTTGGTCCCGATCGCCGGTTTTACCGTGAATTCGGCTTTCAGGGTGCGGTTTTCCGTATTGACGGCAATGATGCAGAAGTTGTTCCCGCATTTTTTCATGGCGGTGATGAATCCGGTCGAGCCCGGCGTGAGTTTGACCGTCATGCTGTCTTTGAGAGTCGGCGAAAGCAGGAGGTCTTTCAGGATATCGGCTTCCGCCGCAAGGTATTTTCCTCCCGCGCGCAAATCTGAGGTCAATTGTCCGAAGGAATAATAATTGTAAAGGACGATTCCTTTGACATTGGCGGCAAACCCCATCAGGATCTGATTGCGCACTTCATCGAACGAGGGGGCACAGCCGATTTTGTTGTCCGTGTTCCAGTCCCAGTCGAACGCCTGCGGTGCGAACCAGGCCGGACGCCGCGAGGAGGCGGCAGAGGCGATGTCGAAGGAAACGCGTCTGGGCTCGAACGTCGATCCGTCTTTGAAAAACACCGGGTAGCAATCCGGCATCAGGATATCACATCCTTCATAAAAACGGTTGATCCCGGATATCCCGCAGTTGAGCAGAACGGCGGGATGGTAGGGATCGATTTCCGCCAGATACTCGCGGACCTGGACATACCAGTTCGGATTGTGATTTCTTCCTTCGGGTTCATCCGCCATGTAATAGCCGAGGAATCCCGGATGATCCTCGATCGCTTCGACATATTGGAGAAGGGCTTTTTTCTGGTCGCCGGTCAGAGCTCCCTGTTTTGCTTTGTCGGAGAAAATGTCTCCGGCGGATTTCAGCATGCGCGCCTGATACGGGAAAGCGAGTACAAGCCGACCTGCACGATAATTCTGGTCGAGCAGACTTCTGACCGAATCCCGGTCCCGGTGATTGATCCCGTAATTCAAGGTCATGTTCAAGCCCCGATAGGGTTTTTCAGCGAGGGTGTCGGAGAACCAGCCGAACGGCATGATTTTTTTTCCTTCGCGGTAAACGATTCCGTTTTTGTCGAGCCAGATTTCACCTTTGCGGAACGGTAATTTGCGGATGGTTTTCGAGACTCCGCCGGCCGACAGGACGTAACGGCCGTCTTTCCTGTTTTCGAAGGGGAAAGAGACCCGGTTTACGGGCTTGGTTTTCGGGATCGTGACGGTTTTTTCATAACCCTCGCCGGCGAGCTTGACCGTCAGCGGTTTGCCGATCCCTTCTTCCAGCGTGATGCAGGCTTCGATCCGTTTCAGCGGCTGGGACGCAAAAATGCAGTCGCGGTAGGCCGGCTCGGTCAGGACGATCCTGACCGGCTGGTATTCCAGTTTCACTTCCCTCGATTCGGTCTTGTAAAGCAGCCCGTTGCTGCCGTACAGATCCACTTGCATGATATGGCTGCCGGATGCTTTGGTCGGAATCGAAAGCGAGACCGGTATGATCTGGTTGACTTGCGTTTTTACCCGCCGGGTGCTTTCGGCGATGACTTTCTGTTTCTCATTGAGGAGCTGGACGCGGAAATTCACAAAGCGGAATTGTCCGGTCCGGTTGAGCAATACGGCGGAAACGGCATACGCGGTTCCGGCTGCCGTTTTCTTCATCCCGCCGGTGAGATTTTCCAGCTGCCATTGATACGGCTTCGGATCGAATTTCCGGAGTTCCGCCTGAGCAAATTCATGCAGCCGGTTGAAAGACGGTTTGGTGAGGATGGAAAAGGTGCTTAATTCCGGCTTCGATTTCTTTTTTCCCAGCCGGGCCCGGCCGATATCGATCCTCCATATTTTGCTGTCAACGGGAATTTCCCCGAATGCGCCGATGGGGATCGCCGCTTCGATTTGCCATTTGTCTTTCATTTTATGCGTGGCGATTTTCGCATGACTGTCCCATGCCTCGTCAAAAACATAGCGGAAGGAATTGGTATTGTCGTCCATGCCTCTGAAATCACCCCAGTTGCCGTTGGGACTGATCATGAGCTTGTAGATGATCCGCCCTTTTCCGCTCGGATCGAAATTGAGCTCGATTCCGTCATGCCGGAAAATCATGTTCGAATCGTGCGGATAACGGGGAATTGCGGATAATGCCTCCATGTCGGGTTCATCGGCTTCGACACCCAGATAGATGTATTTGCCGTCATGAAAGATTTTGAACCTGGTTTGAACCTGGCATTGTTCTTTTTTTCCCAAGGTATGGAAGCCGCTGTAAAACGGCAGATCGGACGCGAGGATCCCTTCCGGCTTCCCGTTTCCTTCGCGGAACGGGACGGTGACTTGTTCTGTCGCAGCCAGCGAAAGGCTCAGCATGACCAGACCGCAGATTATTCCAATACGGTTCATTTGATTCCTCCTGATATGATGAAAAATGCAGCGGAATGTTTACTTGATAATACTGAAAGTGATTTCCGTTGAGCGGTAAAGGTCCTTTTTATCCGGCCCGCCGAAGATTCCCTGAACGGCGATGCAATAATCGCCTTCCGGCCAGCCTTCGGTATTCAGTTCGAAAGAAAGCGAATGATCGGGCAGTTCCTTCCGGATCCAGGCCCATGACCGGATTTCGGCGGAGGTGTATTTTTTCTCCTTCGCTTTGGTGATTTTCATGCCCGGCCGTTCGAAAAATGCGGTCGGCACGTTCGGCTGATAGCAGAACAGCCGATATGCTTTGAAAGTGAAGCCTTCGGCCGGAACTGCTGTCACACTGATTTTTACGGGAGCCCCGGCTTTGATGGTTTCCGGTGCCGCATTGGCTTTGAATTCCTTGTAAGGGATAATCGGCGCCGCAAATGCGATCATTCCGAAGAACACGAGAATTGATTTCAGAATATTTTTCATGAAAAACTCCTTGCACCGAAGCTGTATCGGCATTATTGTGTTGAATTTTTGTCTTGCAGAATATTTCCTGCTGCCCGGATCCGGTATTTTTCCCGAAACCGGAGCTGCATTTTCCTTCTTCCGGGATTTTCTCTTACAGATAGGTGCCCACTCTGATTGTTCCCTGATACCAGGTCCAGATGTTGGTATGAGCTTCGCCCATAGTCCGGGATGGCGCAATCGGACCCGCATGGCCGTCAACGAAGGTGAAATTGACCATTTTCGAATGCCGTGCGCTGGGCAGACCGCCGCTGGTTATTCCGTAGACATTGTCATCGATCAGGTAGGTCTCTTCCTGCTTGAACCCTGAATAAATCGAATTGCTGTCCCCGATCAGAATCAGTTTTGAGGGAATCGTATATGGCTTGGCTGCCGTTTCCGCCTGGAACATTTTGATATTGCCGTTGGTCCGGTTTTTCGTATAAGGATGGATGGCGTCGATGTTGAATCCATTGGCTGTTCCCTGGTCGCGTCGCCGCAAACCATAGGTCCTGCCTTTTGCGGTCGGTTCCGGCATGACCGGACAATGATATACTTTGCTTTTGTGGGGTGCGGTCTGGTCACCGGGCACATATTTATAAGCACACAAAGTCTCCGACCATAACATTTTGGTGCCTACTGTGTCATTGCAGATCGGGGCGAACCCCGCATTGTCGCCGGCATAAAGCCCGACTGACGTGCCGAGTTGTTTGAGATTTGAGAGACATTGGACGGCTTTCGCTTTCTCTCTGGCCTTGTTCAAGGCCGGAAGCAGCATACTCGCCAGAATGGCAATGATGGCGATCACGACCAGGAGCTCGATCAGCGTAAAGCTGCATTTTCGCTGGAATGACGACTGATGATCCTCCGCCGCTCTGCGGGCCGTGGAGGACAGAGAGATGAATGGTGAAAACTTGTCCATGTTCTGTTCCCTTCTATTTCTGGTATGGTTTGAGAGTCGTGTATTGCGATACGTTTTTCTGAAAAATCTTACCCCATGGAAGTCAGATTTCCACTTCCCGGTCCAGTTCGCTCGATTGGTAAATGGCATCCAGCAGTTTCATGGCTGTGAGTCCTTCTTCTCCGGTTGCGGGGATTTCGCCCTTGCCCTGGACCGCCGCCGCGAATTTTTCCATTTCCGCCACGAAATGATCTTTGTTTTTATCGTAGTACAGCTGAATGTCCGCGATGCGGTTGTCCACTTCGGTGCGGAGAATGGTCTTGTCGGTCCGGAGTTTGACCCCGCCTTTGGTGCCGAGCAGTTCAAGGTAGGATTCATCTTCGGCATTGCAGGCCCAGGCAACCTCGAACGAGAGCGTGGCTTTTTTGCCGAACCGGATCAGTCCGGCGGCATAATCGTCCACATCGAAGACTCCGTCGTATTTCGGCGGTCCGGCCCACATGGAGACGTAATGGTAATCCTTCATCGGCGAGCCGAACTTGGAATAGGTCTTGGCGCTGACGCGGGTCGGATTCCAGTAACCGGTGATCCACATGGCCAGATCAAGGAAATGGACCGCGATATCGATCAATCCGCCGCCGCCCGAGCGGGCTTTGGTGGTGAACCAGCCGCCCAGTCCCGGAATGCCGCGCCGGCGGATCAGTTTCACGCGGATCTGATAGATCTCGCCCAGCCGTCCGTTGTCGATCGCTTCCTTGACCACGGCGGCTTCCGGAGTCTGACGCAGGACCATGCCCATCTGCAGTTTTTTCCCGGATGCATCGCGGGCCGCCAGAATGGTTTTTCCGATTTCCGCACTGATCGTCATGGGTTTTTCCAGTAACACGTGTTTGCCGGCTTGGAATGCATCGATCGCAATCGGTGCATGCATGTCATTGGGCACGCAGACGCTGACCGCATCGATTTCCGGATCGGCCAGCAGTTTATGATAATCATCATAAGTTCTGGCGACTTTATGACGTTCCGCTTTCTCTTTGAGCTTGTCCGGCAGAATATCGCACAGAGCGACGACTTCCGCGTCCGGGACTTTGGCATAGGCATCTGCGTGGACCGAACCGATGGCTCCGCAGCCGATGATTCCGATTCTGACTTTGCTCATAAAGGTTTTTCTCCTTTTTATGAATGATTCGTTATATTTGAATAAGGTCATTATCTTTTTTCTTGCTGCTTTATACAATATCTTTCCGGAATAGGCTTTTCAAGTAATTTAAAATTTTTTTTTAATACTTTATTGAATGATTCGTTATTCGGTGTTATATTATACTGTCTGTCCGAAGAGATGGGGAGGAGATCATGACCAAAAAACTGGAAGCAATTGCGGAAGATTTGAGAAAAAGGATCGCCAAAGGGGAGTTCCCGGTCGGCAGCCGGCTGCCTTCGGAGTATATGCTGGCAGATGAATATCAGGTGAATAAGACCACTGCGAACAAGGCGGTCGGTCTGCTGGAACATGACGGATTGGTGGAACGCCGGGCGTCCAGGGCAGGGACGATCGTCATGGCCGGGGAGTCGTTTCTGAAAGGAATGCTGCTGTATATAACCTCGGTCGGGCACAGTTTTCATGCCGAACTTCTGCATGGCGCGCAATTCGCCGCATTCCGGCATGGATATCTGGTCGGTTTCTTTTCGCCGCAGGGAGACGAGGAGATCGACAGCCTTTTGAGGCGGCTTCCTCCGTTCGTGAAAGGTCTGCTGATTACTGCATACAATATCCATGTTTCGAATATCCCCGTGATGTATGTGGACCGTCTTTCGCTTCCCGGACAGAAGATCCATTCCGTTAACAGCAACAGTTTTCAAGGTGGGAAACTCATCGGCAAGGCACTGGCGGAAAAGGGTCATTCCGACGTGGTTTTTTTCGGGACCGTTCCATTGTCCCAGCGGGCTGCCGGGGTTTTCAGCAGTCTCGGCATCCGGGATTTCCAGGACCGTCTTTTCATCGGCCGGTTCGATGAATTCAACTGTATCTCCCGCTTGAAACAGGCTTTGAAGCGGTTCCCCGGATTGACCGCGATTGCCTGTGAACAGGATGACGACGCGATGCTCATCCGGCAATGTGCGCAGCGGGCCGGACTCAACCTGAAAAAAGTTCTCCTGACCGGATTCGGCAATGTCAAGTCCGTTCAGATTCATTTCCCGCTGATGACCATTGACCAGCATCCGTTCGAAATGGGCGGGCAGGCCGCCGAACGCCTGATTTCCCTGATCGAAAATCCTCCGCCTCCGGATCATTGGATCAAGGATGTCACGGATGTGGAACTTCTGATACCTTGATAGTTCACTCCGGCAAGGATTTCATTTGTTCGAAGGAAGACAGCGGGACTGTGAAATCAATATCGCGGTTGGAATATTTCGAGGGATGGATACGGTATCGGATCCCGGATTTTTCGCGGGGTATTTCATATTTTGCAGACCAGCCCTTCATATCGTTATCAACGGAAATAATCGGATACGTCATGTCGCTTTCATAGATCCGCTTTCCAATCGGCAGACATTCCGTGTGGCCGTCATTGAAGATGCCGACGGAGTCTTCCGTGATTTTCAGCGCGTGACCGCAGGCAAAACGAAACAGACGGAACGGCGGATAGATCAGCAAACAGGAAACAAGACTGGAGCCGCCTTTGCTGCTGAAGACAAGACGTTTGCTCGTATAAATCCGGCAGATTTTTTTTCTTTCCGTTCCACCGGACCACGACGGACCCGAGTTCTTTCCCCAGCCGCTGCGGATCCGCAAGCAGAAGATACGGGGCTTCCAGCACATGGACTGACGTGAACAGAAAAATGGCACCGAAAACAAGGACGAAAAATGCCAATGCGATGCATAAGCAGCGGAAAAATATTTTTACGGTTTTTTCTGATGTCATTTCACTTTCTCCGAAAGTCTATTCATGACGGTATGGTTTTATGATTTGAAGTGCGGGCAGTTTCTCCCAGGAAGAGTCTTTGTCGAAACAGGGAACCCGCTTCAGGAGTTTTTCGGGAATCTCAAAAGAAACGGTTTCATTATTTCTCCGAAGTCTTTCGGGAACCGCGGGAGATCTCCGATACGGCAGAATGAGAAAACGAACCATGCCGTTTTTGCGCTGGATGTGATATTCCACATCCCATCCCTTCATGTCACTTTCAAGCTCATAGGTCGTATAGGCACCTTCCCTGAGCAGAAGGGCAAAATGTCCGCGATAAAAGAGATCACAGGTCGGGAATACTCCGAGCCGGTCCGGAAAAATTTTCAAGTGTTCCACTGGTTTTTCAACGGGAAGACCGCAGAGGATAAGCGCCGGGAAGACTTCGTCTCCGAGGTCCTGATGAGCCCGGTTCCTGTAAAAAAGGGGAAGCTGGTATTCCTTACTGCCGATCCTGACGGGAATGCGGTACTGCTCATCGGGCAGAAAGAACCCGGCCAGTTCAATATAAACCTCCGGCAGGAATACGTAGAGCGCAACGAATACAGGAGGCAGGGAAAGTGCCAATGCAATATACAGCAATATCCAGTTTCTTTTTTTTCGGAATATTTTTTGAAGTCCCGACATACCGAAAGAATCTTGATTCCCGCTTTGCTTTTTTTCTGTTTTTCCCTTTTGCCAGCAGTAATTCAATAGAAATCCGGCATCAGATCGTTTTCTCCTGCTGCACTCCAAATCTCTCGCAGTGATTTTCCTTGATTGCCGATCCTGGTGTCAAGAATCACCTCAATGTCATCCGGCAGATCGATCCGATGTTTTTGACCTTTGCTGTCAACATAACTGATATTGGCCCCAGATACGACCTGGTAGGTGACCCCCTCATACTGGAATTCGACACAGTTGAATCCCATCGGAGAGTTTACATAATCATAAAAGCGGTCTAGAAAAGTTCTCATTTTGCTCCTTTCATTTGAATTTGATTTTATTCAATTCCCCAATTGTCGGAGGTCTTCCAATTTGTCTTTTCCCATTGACCCAATCATGAACATGTGGATCGCCTTGTCCATGGTCATGTCCTGTATTTATATCTTTTTTGGGAAATCCTTTACTGTTATATTTACGGTATTGCTCAACAGCACCACTCCTGCTTTTTCTATAGAAGCTTCCATTCTTAGGTCCATGAAAAGGTAATCCTTTTCCTGTTTTTTTGTCTTGAATAACCCCGATGTAGGACAGGGCGCCTGTTATTATAATAATATCAACAACTAACACTTCGGGTAATTATTTTCCGATGCAGAAGCGGGAAAAGATTTCGTCGAGGATATCGGGGGAGACGGTTTCGCCGGTGATCTTGCCCAGCGCATTGATGATTTCGCGCGCGGTGAACGCGGCAAGTTCCCAGGATTCCGACCGGACTTCCTCCATGCCGCGTTCCAAGTCCTGCCGGGCGTCTTTCAGCAGACCGGCATGACGCGCGGAGACCTCGCATTCATTCGAATCCAGGTCCGGACTGCGCTGCCAGACGAGCTCGGCAAAACGGTCCAGCAGGACATCCAGTCCGCTGCCCGTGACCGCGGAAATGCGCAGTATGGTC
>JAZUCR010000498.1:0-2645 GCA_045639225.1 Victivallales bacterium | reverse complement strand
GAACCCGGCGCCCGCGGCGACACCGCTTCGTCCAACGTGATGAAGCCAGCCAAACTGGACAACGGTTACGAACTGATGGTCCCGCTCTTCATCAATCAGGGCGACACGATCAAAGTCGACACCCGGACAGGCGGTTATGCCGAACGCGTCAGCAAAGGCTGATTCCCCTGCCCCGACTTCATACGAGCGGCTGCTCGCCGCGGCGGGGAATTTCCCCGCCCGGGCCAGAATCGCTTCCCTTTTACGCGCCGCCTTCGATGCGGCGCATTTTATTGAAGTCGAAACCCCGGTCGGCATCCTCGCACCCGCCGCCGAAGAATATATCGAAGCACCCCGAACCGAGGACGGTTTTTTCCTCCGCACCTCGCCGGAACTGCAGATGAAACGTCTGCTCGCCGCCGGCCTGGAACGGATCTATCAGCTAGGCCCCTGTTTCCGCCGCGGCGAAAACGGCCGCCGTCACCGGCAGGAATTCACCATGCTCGAATTCTATCAGGTCGGCGCGAATTATCTCGAACTCCTGGATTTCACGCAGAGTTTCCTGCTTTCGGTCTGCCGCGGATTGCATGGTGAATCTTCGTTCAAGTTCAACGGCGAAACCATTTCGCTGGAAAAACTCGAGGTCATTCCCGTGCGCGAAGCCTTCCGCAAATTCGCCGGCCACAGTGCCGACAAATGCGCGGAAGAGGAAGGGCTCTTCGAACTGGTGCTGGTCGACCAGGTCGAACCGAAACTGCCCAAGGACCGGCCCTGTGTGCTGATCGATTATCCGGTGCGGTTCGGCGCTTTCGCCCGGCCGAAAGAGGACGATCCCACACTGGTCGAACGCTGGGAGATCTATCTCGGCGGCATTGAGCTGGCCAACACCTACGGCGAACTCATCGATCCGCAGATCCAGAGGGAACGGTTCCGCCGTTTCGCAGAAACCCGGAGACAGCAGAATCTGGCCGAATATCCGGAACCGGCGGCTTTCCTCGAAGCGATCGACCATGGATTCCCGCCCTGCGCCGGTTCGGCGCTCGGTTTCGACCGGCTGGTCATGCTGATGACCGACCATCCCGACATTGCGGATATTTCTTTCCCCCTCGACTCATAAACACAGGAGACAGCAATGAAAGCAGTGAGCGGAACCCAGATGCGCGGCCTCGACCGCCGCACGATCACCGAAGCCGGAATCAGCGGAGAGCGTCTGATGAAGATCGCCGGTCTGCGGGCCGCCGCCGGCATTCTGGAAAATTTCGCGGCTGACATCCCCGGCGAAGCGGCTCCGAAATTCTGCATTCTCGCCGGCAAAGGCAACAACGGCGGCGATGCTTTCGTGGTCGCGGAAATGCTCGCCAATGCCGATTACAGCGTCTCGCTCCACTGCGCCGCCCCTGAATCCGATCTTTCCGGCGATGCCCTGACCATGTTCAGACACCTGCCGGCCTCGGTCCGCAGCCATATTTCCGAGACGCTGACGGAACAGGATCTGGCCGACCCGCTTACGGTCATCGTGGACGGTCTGCTGGGCACAGGTTTTCACGGCCGTCTGCGCGAACCTTACCGGACCTGGTGCAGACTGGTGAATGCCTCCGGTAAGCCAGTCGCCGCGCTGGATATTCCCTCCGGCCTGGACGCCGACAGCGGCGAGGCCGATCCGGATGCCATAACCGCCGATATCACCTTCACCATGGCAGCCCCGAAAACTGGCATGTTTTCCGAAGCGGGCATCCGTCACACCGGCAGGCTCCGGGTGATGGATATCGGCATTCCAGAGTCATTCGTGAATGAACTGCCCGCCACCATCGAATGCACTGATTTTTCCACGGTGAAAGGGAGACTGAAACGCGAGGTGTTCGACGCCCACAAATACACCCGCGGACATCTTTTCATTGCGGGCGGCTGCAAGCTCTATCCGGGCGCGCCGCTGCTCGCCGCGGAAGCCGGATTGCGTTCCGGCGCCGGACTCGTCACCTGCTGTCTGCCGGAACACGCCGAGATCCATGCCAATATTCCGAAAGCTCTGATCGTGCGCCGTCTTCCTTCCGAAACCGGATTTTTCAATGCACGGAGCGCTTCGGAACTGCTCGCCATGTCCGGCAAAGCCGGTGCGTTCGCAGCCGGTCCCGGCATGGGGACCGCCATCGGATGTGTCGGTTTTCTGGAGAAAATGCTGGCCGTCCCTGCCCCGCTGCTGCTGGATGCGGACGCGCTCAATCTGATGGCGGCCGATCCCGGGCTGATCGAAAAACTGCGCGGACGGGAAAACACCACGGTGATGACCCCGCATCCCGGCGAGATGAAACGTCTTGCGGCTGCCTTGGAGCTGGATTCGGAAACAATGTCTCGTCCCGAATTGGCCATTGCGGCGGCGGAACGGCTGAATGCGTATATCATTTACAAAGGCCCGCGGACGATCGTTGCCGCACCGGACGGCCGGTATGCAGTCAATCTCAGCGGCTGTCCCGCCCTGGCGACCGCGGGCACGGGCGACATCCTTTCCGGTATGGTAGGCGCTTTCCTGCTCAACCCCGAACTGGATCCTTTCGACGCCATCCGCACGGCGGTATTCCTGCACGGATACACAGCCGAAATCACCGCTCCGCCGGGTTCACGCGGCTTCATCGCCGATGATTTCCTGCCGATGATCGGCAAAGCCTTGA
>JAZUCR010000497.1:0-4558 GCA_045639225.1 Victivallales bacterium | reverse complement strand
TCGTCGATCTCATTGAACGCATGCCAGATCTCCAGCACGTCGTTGTTGCGGGGCGCTTTGCCGAGCCAGCGTTCGAGCTCGGCCTTGACCATTGCCGGCTCGATCCCGAAATTCATCACCAGCCGATCCATGTTCAGGTCCGGCAGACCGAAAAACGAGGCTGCGAATTTCCGGTTGAAGGCAGCGCGGTCGGTGATCCTGCCGTGCTGCATCGATTCCGCCAGATAGCCTGCCATATACATGGATTGGGGCAGGGTGGTGTTGATCGGATACAAACTCTGGATCCGTCCCCAGATCGTGCCGATATGACCCTCCGCGGGATATTTTTCCTGCACTGCCGCCCAGTCGTCCACATTGTTCTGCATCAGCTGCTGGCGGCCCATGCCGCGGTAGACATCCACGTTGGTCTGGAGTCTGGAAGCGCCCCAGTAGCGGATCCCTTTTTCCGCATAGCGGCGGATGATCGATTCATCCATTTTCCGGTACTGCCACACGCACGGGATCACCTGCTGCAGCAGATTGCCGCTTTCGGCCAGATCGTGATTGCGGAACATATCGTCCCACATCAGCACTTTTTTCCCTTTGTTCAGCAGAAAATCCGTGCATTCGCGGACCCGGCTGAGGTAGAGGGAAAAGGCGTTCTTGCCGGCGCATTGCGGACACGGCTGCTTGCTTTTTACCTCGTCCGCACCGATATGAAAATATTCGCAGTCGGGGAAGACTTCCAGAATTTCCTCCGCCATGTTCTTCCAGACCTGCAAGGTTTCCGGATCGGAAAGACACCATTGATACGTATTGCCGTTTTCGCTCCATTTCCGGTAAGCGGGCTCCTTGAGGAAATAATCGAGATGGCCCGCGCACTGGAGCAGCGGGATCGTGCCGATCCCCAGCTTTCTGCATTTCTGCGCGACGAGGCGGAATTCGGCTTTCGTATAGGCTGATTTCCGCACCATGTCCGGATAGGCTTCGAACGGAAAACGGTCCTCGAATTCCAGCAGGACGTGAGTATATCCCATCGCCGCCAGCTGTTCCAGTTCGGTCAGCAGGTATTCCGCCTTCGGGAACAGGGATTTCATGTCCAGATGAATACATTGCACTTTCATGGCCGTAATTATTCTTTCCTGCTGTCCGGCTTATTTCTGATCGAAGACGCGGACATGATCGACTTCGAAATATTCGGGGAAAACGATCCGGTCGAGCGCAGGATCGGGCTTGGACGGAGTGTTCCGGTAACCCATGCATTCGGTGGAGACCAGAATGAACTGTTCGGTCCGGGAGACCGGGCCGTCCACGCGGTTGACTTCTTCACCGTCCGTGTAGAAAACATAGCCGTCGGGACTCCAGTCGACCCCGAATCGATGCCAGCCGTCGGGGGTGTCCTTGAGCTTGTATTTCTTATGTCCGGATCCTTTGGCATTGGGACCGTAGCCGTTCCACAGATTGCCGCAGCGGATGATCCCCTCGTCCGGATAATCCTGCGATTCCATGATGTCGCATTCCACCCCGGCGCGAACCGGATCGGGATGGGCGCCGACCGACGGCGACTGCAGCCAGAAAGCGGTCCACCAGCCCGCCTGACGGTTCAGCCGGCAAAGGATCTCATAATAACCGAACCGGTGCATGAAACGCGGTTCCTCATACGGTCCGAACGGCCAGAACCCCTGTCTCGATTGCGGAATATCATAAGTGAGCGAGCCGGTCTGGAGATGCGGGGAGCAGTATTGACCGTCTTTTTTCACCACATGGAGTTTCAGATGGCTCTGACCGTCCAGTTCCACGCCTTCCGTGGTGAAAGCGGGGAATGGTTTTCCCCAGAAATTCAGGCGGAATCCCCATTTGGTCCGGTCCAGTTCCGTGCCGTCGAATTCATCGTTCCAGACCAGTTCCCAGTTTTTGCCTTCCGGCAGCAGACTGGGCGCGTGTCCTGCGTAATCAAAAGTCTTCATGGTCAGCAGTCCTTTCGGGTTATGTTTTCAAGAATGGAAAATCGGTTGGAAGATGCGCCGGTAACTATCTTCGACCGAGCGGATCCGTTTTTCCGGCGAGATCGGGAAACGGTTGATTTCGTAGTTGAACGGACCCTGATAATCCGCGGCAATCAGCGCCCGGGCGAATCCCGTCCAGTCCACCTTGCCTTCGCCCGGCACGATATGCATTTCATCCTCGCCGAGATAATCTGCGATGTGGGTCGTGATCAGCCGTTTGCCGAACTGGGCGACCGAGGGGATCAGTTTTTCGATCCCCCAGGTGAAATGATTGGTATCCAGACAGACTCCGAAGGTGTCGGATTTATCTTTCAGGATACTCCTCAGTTCTTCGACTTTATTGCCGATGCAGTGCCGCGGCAGCAGTTCCACGGC
The DNA here is from genome assembly GCA_045639225.1 of Victivallales bacterium. GTDB lineage: Bacteria > Verrucomicrobiota > Lentisphaeria > Victivallales > UBA1829 > SIG94. The sequence continues at coordinate 2,198 of JAZUCR010000497.1, read as the reverse complement.
CAGACGCTGCCCCCGGATGGTCAGTTCCTTTTCCAGCTCATCCAGGGAACGGCGGGCCTGATCGACCCGTTTGCCCCGTTCGTCATCCGCGATCGGGCCGAACGAGGCGTGGATCACGATGATCCCGCAGTTGAAAAAGGCGGCATGATCCAGCAGACTGACCGTGTGCTGGACCGCTTCCCGGCGGATCGTCTCATCCAGCCTGGAAATATCATATCCCAGTCCGTAGGGGATGTGATAGCTGGCGGCCTTTTTGCCGGTGTCCCTGAGCATCGCGTTGAATTCGTTCTGCATGGCCCGCTTGTAAAAAATACTCGGGCTGAGCTCAAAAGTCTGGATCGTGCTGGCGCCCAGGGCGTCGATCGCTTCCTGGTAAAGAATGTCGAAAAATCCGCTGACGGAAGCTCCTAATTTCATTTTCCGTTCCTTATTTGGTTTTCGGATCGGGTTCGAAGGCAATGACGCGGTCGATAAAGATCCCGTTGGGGTTGGCCGAGCCGTCCACGTAGGCCGGTCCGGTCAGTTTCAAGGAGATCCAGACCTCTTTCACGGGCCAGACGATACCGGAAACGGCTTTGGTCAGATGGATGTCGATGCCGTCGTAAGTGCCGGGTCCGCAGGAGATGCGGACATCGGGATGAAGCGGGGTGGAACCGATCTGATACCAGTGGTATTTTTCATCTTTCGGCATTTTCGATTTCGGCAGCGTGAATATCACATCGCGGAAATCCTTCCGGTGGTAGGCGTGATGGAGGTTGGCGGCAAACGGCGCCCTGTGCGTATATTTGCGGTCGCGGCGGAGTTCATAGGCGGAGCCGGATGCCGCATCGGAATCCGAAACCCGGCACCGGGCGGCGCCGCCCCACGGATGGAAATCCGGCCAGTGCAGATCGGCGAGACCCTTTTTGTCTTTGAACTGTTCCGGGATCGGGAACGGCATCCGCGCGAACATATCGCAATCGTTGGCCAGTCCGGTCAGATAACCTTTCAGTCCTTTTTTCTTCCAGCCGGAATCGGAGGTGCCCGAATACAGTTCGGTCAGGGTTTTCCGGTAGCGCTCGATCGCTTCGGTTTTATTGGCGACCCGGATTTTGTCCTGATTGAGCAGCATGGTCTGGTCGACGGGCACGCGTTCCCAGCGCACATGCAGGTTGGAGCGCTGGTCGTCCGCGGTCAGTTTTTCCGCCTCATCCAGCCAGGTGTTGACCTGATCGAAGAATGCCTGGTTGAGATACCGGTTGTAGAACCTCGGGTCATTGGAAATATCGCCGAGGTCCAGGATCTGTTTTTCCAGAAACTCCAGATATTTTTTCATCACCGGCGCGGCCTTGCCGTAAAAGCCGTTGAAGAAAGTATCGGTCAGCTTTTCCACCTTCGCATCCGGATCGACCATCAGGTGCATCCCCAGATAGAACTGGAAAGCGTAGAAACTGCGGTGATAGGGCATTTCGTTTTCGCCGTAATAAAACAGCACATTGTAATCGCGGCAGAACTGGAGTTCGCGCTGCATGCTGCTGCGCGGGATCACGTAGGGCGTCACGACTGTGCCGGTATAGACTTTCCAGTAGCCCCACAGCGAGATTTTCTGCGCCATGGTGTGCCATTTTTTGAAATTCTCCGCCGCTCTGGTGCCCGGTTTCAGCGGATTCGTCAGCGTGGAATTGCAGAACCGGATGATGACGTTCGGACGGGTTTTGACTTTTTCCTGCGCGGTGAGCGTCTGGCTGTAGGCGAAAGTCTGGATCAGCACATCCGGATATTTCTTCCCGACGATCTCCGCCACCTGATTGACGAACTCATTGTTCAGGTCGGTATAGGATCCGTCTTTGCCTCTTCGTTTTTCGCATTCCGGGCAGTGGCAGAACGCATCGTTGCCGTCGTTCTGGCTGAGGTCGTAAATGATCCGCCATTTTTCCGGCGGCACATTTTTCCGGTCTTTTTCGATGTAGTCGCACATCTGTTCGGCGATCCGCCTGACCGCTTCCGGAGAACTCGAGCAGTAAGTGCTTTCCCAGACGGACCCTTTTTTCGTGCGGGCGAACGGAGCATCCTGGCCTTTCCACGGTTTGACATATTTTGCCGCGGTATGCGAACCATGCGGCGATCCGTGGTGGAGCCAGAGTTCCGGGAAACGGGTGCGGATACTGCTTTTCAGATGCAGCAGAATATTGGAATGATAGATGCGGGGCTGGGCCATA
>JAZUCR010000496.1:0-3257 GCA_045639225.1 Victivallales bacterium | reverse complement strand
CCAGGTGTTCCAGAAAAGAGAAAGTGGCCAAGCAAAAATATCGTAGATTGGTTGGAAGCATTATAAAATTATGTGAAGTAAATATCATTTTCTCATATTCATAATATTTTTTACTCCACATAATATATTACTTATCATAAGGTTTCTACTCGGGAATGACCGCCGCGAATTGGAAAACCGCGCTGTTTTATTATATCGTTTATGCAGCCGGAGCCGGCTGTGCCGTCATGACCAAGGGTCTGCTGGGGCTGGCATTGCCCGGAGTGATCCTCTTCTTCACGCTGCTGTTTCGAGATATTGCCGAACGCAAGCTGCACTGGAAGCTCTGGCTGATTCTGGGATTTGCTTCGCTGGCGGCACTGATCCCGGCGGCCTGCTGGGCATACCGGCTCTACCGCTGGATGGGCTGGAACGATTTTTACGACGTCATGTATACCAACAACTTAGGACGGTTTTCCGGCAGTCAGGGGGATCATAAGGCACCATTTTATTATTATCTGCAGCGCCTGCCGGAACTCTTCCAGCCCTGGCTGGTGCTGATCCCGTTCGGATTATGGAAAACCTGGCGGGATTTCCGGCGGGAACGCGACTGCGGGTCCTTGTTTCTGCTCTGTGCGTTCCTGGCGCCGCTGCTGCTGTTTTCGGTAGCCTCGGCAAAACGAAACGTCTATCTGATCCCGGTCTATCCGGCCGCGATGCTGCTGGCCGCTTCGGGTCTGACCTTCCTGCTGGATCTTCTCTGCCGGAAGGTTTCCGAGGAAAAACTGCTCCGGACCGGCCGGCTGACCGGTCTGGTCGTGATCGGTCTGACAGCCGCAGCGGCAGTCGTCCTGATTTGTCTGTATCCGGTTTTTCTGCTGTGGATGATCCTCCCCCTGTTCCTTGCCGCGGCGGGACTGTTCATGCTACTCCGCGGAAAACTTCCCTGGGGAAGTCTGCTGCTACTCCTGACGCTGGCGGCGTTGTTTTCCTGCGCGGATGCGGTTCTGCCCAATCGGTTCGCCCCCAATGACAATCTGGAATCGCTTTTCCGCCGGATCGGCGAACTGGAAAAGCAGAACCGGAAAGTTTATCTGTTCGAACCGATGGAACGTCTGCTCGGGGCGGCAGCCTATTACCGCGGACATCTGATGCCGGTCCGGAAACGGCAGGATTACAACGGCCGCAGTCCTGAAATCTGGGTCCTCCGCAAGCGGGATAAGAAAAAGACTGCCCCTTACGGCGATCATCACTACATCGTTCAGATGCCTGAAGGCAAAGATTTGTAAAACCGTATTCAGCCGTCGGTTTCCCAACCGAATGTATTTCAGATAAAAAATCCTAAAATCAGGTATTTTTTATTTGTATTCCGGGACAAATCAGATTATATTAACGGCAGGAGATCAGAAAAATCCCCAGCCCAAGCCGGATTGTTCAGCCCGGCTGGCCCAACTAAACAAAGAAATGAAGGAAGCATCATGAAAGGAATGAAAATCAGTTTGATCGCTGTCATGGCAGCCTTGTCAGCGGGAACACTTTTTGCCGCGGACTGGTATGTCTCTCCGACCGGAAAGAAAAAAGCAGAAGGCAATGCCGCGACTGCTCCGTTGAAAGATCTTTACCGGGCCATCAAAAAGGCCAAAGCCGGCGACCGGATTCTGCTTGCCGCAGGGAAATACACCGGACAGATGGGAGCCAGTGAAATCATCATCGACAAGCCGATCACGCTGATCGGCGGCTACAGCACCGATTTCTCCCAGCGGGACGTAACCAAATTCGCGTCGGTCATCCAGCCGGCCAATGACAAGAACGACACCAAAGGGCTGTCCGTCATCACTTTGAAACTTCCGAACGGGAAAGGTCCTGACATGGTGATCGACGGTCTGGTCATCGATCAGTCCTACATGAACAGCTATCACACGGTCAAAGGGAAACCGGCCGGAGTGGAAACCGGCATGTGGCTGGAACCGCCTGCGAAAGGTGCCAAGGATAAATTCGGATCGGCGAAATCATATTCGATCTACAATCCGACCATGAGCCGTTATGAAGGCAATATCATCATTCAGAACTGCATCATTTCCAACAGCGGCAACTTCGGGATCAACATCTCCCTCTACAGCGGAACGGTCAAAATTCTGAACAATATCTTCGTTGCCTGTCGGATGGAATCCTGCGAGGTTTCCTCCTCCAATGTCAAACCCAGCACGGTTCAGTGCGAATTCGCCTACAACACCGTGCTGTTCACCTGGAGCCGCACCGCCGAATTCACCGATATGGGCTACGGATTCCGCTGCATGGCCAAAGTCGCCTCCAACATCCATCACAATATCTTCGGTCTGAATGTGTTCGCCGGCGTCGGCAATGACAAGGGCGATCCCAAATCCAAGAAAGTCAAACTCGAGAAAAACGTGTTCTTCCTGAACAAACAGGCTGACGTCACGGCCGTCAAGAGCCCCAATATCCTGAAGCTCAAAGTCGGCACCGATGCGTTCGAAGACATGGAAGACTTCCCCGGCATGGACGGGGTGGACGGCAATATCGCGCTGAAAGATCCCGCCGCCTTCAAAGGAACCATCAACAAAGCTTATCTGACCGCGTTTCTCAATGCGTCTTATTCGGAAAAAACCGACTACGATGAAAATTCCCCAGCCAACACGTTCCGGGCAGCCATGGGCATGAACAAGGTCGGAAAGATCCAGACCAAAGTTTCGATGTATGGCAACCGGTATCCTCTGCAGGACACCTTCAAGCTCTGGGGTGCTTACAAAGAATACGGCGCTCAGCCGGTCAAATAATCTCCGGATTTTTCCATTACCGCAGGGAGCGATCCCTGCGGTTTTTTTTGTACCTGTGCGGAAGTCTGCTCACAGGTGCGGAATCCCGTTTTTCGCGAACTCTTTCACGGATGATTTTGGAGAACCGCGGAAAAACGAATCATGCACGAGATCCGCGGGTAGAATTACAAGGCTCGGTTTCCTGCGAAGGTCGGTAAACTGACTGCGCGGAAATCATCTGCTCGCATCATTATGAGATCCCGTTCGGCGACCGTATGCGGTTTATGACCTCATGATTTCGCAATATTGTAATTCCCGATGTTTTTGCGTTGATTTTTCATTTTCAGACTTGAATTTTTATCTTTTTACGATTGGGGCATTTGTCCTCTAAGTCAAAAAAGACTTGAAAAGCTGGTGTTTTCGCATTACTTTATTGTTCACCACAAACAAAAAAAGAAAGGAAAACACCGTGGGACAAAATACACTGTCAAGCCGCGAAATGCA
>JAZUCR010000495.1:0-6206 GCA_045639225.1 Victivallales bacterium | reverse complement strand
GCTGAAAGCAATGGGATATGACGATATCCTGATGCGTTACAATACACTCCACTCAAAGTGTTGAACCGCCGTATGCCGAACGGCACGTACGGTGGTGTGAGAGGACGGCCGCCCCAATAAGGCGCGGCCTCCTACTCGATTATAATCCGAAAATGATGAAAAATCAAGGAAAGTGAAAGAAAAAATGAAGAAATGACGCGATCCTGGTAATCGGTCAGTAATCGGTGCTGCAGACCGGATCTGGCCGCTGAGGAGGCTATGGCATGACCCGAGAGCACTGGTTTCCCGCGAACTTTATCGGACGAATCGGACGGATCGGACGGATCGGAAAGAACGCATTCTACGTGTGATGGCGGACTGCCCATCCCGTGACTTTTCCCTCGCACTCCCTTTACCGGGAATCCGTGTTCAGCTGATTGCCGGATCGGGGCGGCCGATTTCGCGGCGGAGGGCTTCGGCGGTGAATGATCCGCGGCATTCGAGCAGCTGCGCGGGAGTGCCTTCGAAAATCACCCGTCCGCCGTCGGATCCGCTGCCGGGTCCCAGATCGATGATCCAGTCCGCGGCGGCGATCACTTCCAGATTGTGTTCGATGACCACCGCGGTATTGCCTGCATCGACCAGCTGCTGAAGCAGATCGAGCAGTTTTGCGGTGTCCGCGGGATGCAGACCGGTGGACGGTTCGTCGAGAATATAGACATGGCCGGTTTTATGCAGTTCCTCGGCGAGTTTGACGCGCTGATTTTCGCCGCCGGACAGCGTGTCGGTGGATTGTCCCAGAGTGAGATATCCCAGACCGACCTTGACCATGGTTTCCAGCCGGCGCAGGATCCGGGGCTGGTCGGCGAAAAATTCCCGGGCTTCACGCACGGTCATATTCAGGACCTGAAGAATGTTTTTGCCGTGATAAAGCAGTTTCAGAGCTTCTTCGCTGTAACGGGAGGAATGACAGGCTTCGCAGGGGATCGCCACGGGATCGGCGAAGGCGACATCGGGGGTGACTTCGCCTTTGCCGTGACAAACCGGACAGGCACCCTCGGAATTGAAGCTGAACATGCCGGGCGAAACGCCGTTGGCTTTGGCAAAGAGCTGCCGGATGATGTCCATGCAGCCGGTATAAGTGGCGGGCGTGGACCGGATGGAGCCGCCGACCGGTTTGCGGTCGATGATGATTGCATTTTCGCAAACCGGCGCGAATTCATCGCAGATGAGCGTGCTTTTGCCGGATCCGGCCACGCCGGTGACGACCGTGAGGACGCCTTTCGGAATACGGATCGAAACATCCTGCAGATTGTTGCGGTGCGCATGACTGATCAGAAAGGAATCCTGCCAGGGACGGACCGTCCGTTCGAGTTTGAGCCGGCGGCGGAGACATTGCGCGGTGATGGTGTCAGTCTTGAGCAGACCTTCGAGCGGACCCTGATAGGTGATCTCGCCGCCGCGGCGTCCGGCTTCGGGTCCGAGATCAACCACCTGATCGGCGGTGCGGATGACGGCCGGATTGTGTTCCACCACCAGCACGGTGTTGTAATGGTCGCGCAGTTCGCGGAGCAGCCGGTTCAGCTGTTCGATGTCATGCGGATGCAATCCCGCGCTGGGTTCATCGAGAATGAACGTGGTGTTGTTGAGACTGCTGCGGAGGGAACGGACGATCTTGAGCCGTTTGGCCTCGCCGCCGGAGCGGGTGTCGGTGCGGCGGGAAAGCGGCAGATACCCCAGCCCGATGTCCGCGACTTTCTGCAGCGCTTCGGCGGCCTGACGCGCAATCGGGGTGCCGAGCGGATGATCGATCTCGCGCAAAACCGTGACCAGATCGCGGATCTGCATGGAAAAATAATCGGCAATATTGCGTCCGTCGATGCGGCATGAAAGCGCTTTCCCGCTGAGTCCGGTGCCCTGGCATTCGGAGCAGGGGGCCTTGATCAGGAACCGGTTGACTTCCTCCATTTTCACCGAGGGCAGTTTGGTGAGATCGCGGTTGATATAGAGTCGTTCGAAACGGGGGACCAGTCCTTCGTAATCGGTGTAGACCAAGCCGGTTTTCAGGTAGAAGGGGACGCGGACCTTTTCGGGCGGACCGTAGATCAGATTGCGGTATTCCTCGGGGGTGTAATCCTTGACCGGCTTGTCGTTGTCGAACAGGCCGGACTGGGTATAGATCATATACTGCCAGTTGCTTTTGGAAAACTGGCGGAAGAGCACGGCGCCGTCATTGAGTGATTTTTCGGGATCGACCATGCGGTCGCCGTCCACCGTGAGTTTTTCACCCAGACCGTTGCAGTTGGGACAGACGCCGAAGGAACTCTGATAGGAAAAATCGATCGCCGCGCCGATCCTGGGTTCGCCGATGCGGGAGAAAAGGAGACGGATCAGCGGCGCGATGTCGGTCACGGTGCCGATCGTGGACCGGGGATTGCTGCCCATCTGCTGCTGGTCGATCACGACGGCGGCGGTCAGATTGCGCATCTCTTCGGCGGCGGGCCGTTCGTAACGGGGCATACGGTAGCGCAGATAAGCGGGAAAAGCGGCATACATCTGGCGTTTGCATTCCAGTCCGATGGTGTCGAAGACCAGGGAACTTTTCCCCGAACCGGAAACGCCGGTAAACACCACGATCTTATTTTTCGGCAGATTCAGATCAATGTTTTTGAGGTTGTTGACATTGACTCCGCGCAAGATTATTTCATCATGTTCCATTTTGGGCAGCTGTCCTGTTTTCCTTTCATACAAAACAAGGCATACCATATTAGGGAAACGAATGATTTCAAGCCGGGGAATCATTTTTTTCAGTAAAAACCGGCAGGAGGGAACAATTTTCCATTGACAAACCGGATGCCGCAGAATATATTATCGGAGACAACTTATCCGGATAAGTTAAAAAACGAGACGCTTTATGACAGTGCAGGAACTGCATGATTTTCTGTGGAACGGGATCCGCAGCGGGGAACTCCAGGGGAAACTGCCGTCGATTTCCCAGCTGAAGAACCGGTATCACACGGGACACAATACGATCCATCTGGCCATTGACCGGTTGAAAATGCAGGGGTTGGTATATGGACGGCAGGGGAAGGGCGTTTTTGTCAACGAAAAGACCGCGAATGCCGCCCGGCAGGGGAGCGTGCTGTTTCATTTCGGACTGGAAAACATCTTCCAGACGCCGTTTTATATGCGGATTCTTGGGATGATGAAACAGGAACTGCAGGGATCCGGTCTGCAGCCGGAATTTGCTTCGAGCCTTCCGGAATCTCTGAATAAATATTCGGCGGCGGTCGTCTTCGGGGCGAACATGATGAAAAAAGCCGATCTGATGTCGCTGAAATATAAGCTGGGCGGGCGGATGGTGCTGATCAACCACAAACTCCGCGGATTTGTTTCGGTATCCAATGACAATCACGAAGGCGGACGTTTGGCGGTGGAGAAGCTTTATGCGGCAGGACACCGTCACATCGGAGTGGTCACGCGGTATCTGGAACTGCCGCAGAACTTTTTCCACGAACGTTTCGCCGGAGTCACGGACTTTGCCGCGGAGCATCCCGATCTGGAGATCACCGAATTCCGAATTCCCTCCGGTTCCGGTCTGCCGAACCGGATCTGCGCTGAGATCGCGGAGAAAATCCGGCTGCATCATCCGGAGATCACCGGATTGTTTGCGTTCACGGACCTGTATGCCTTTCAGCTGCTTCTGGCGTTGAAGGAATCCGGCCGGGAAATTGCCGTGGTCGGGTATGACAATTCGGAATTCGCTTCGCTGCTGAATCCGGCGCTGACCACTCTTGAAGAGGATGCCGTCCGGTTCAGTCATGCGGTCTGCGAGAGGATCAGTCAGCAGATTTCAGGCGGGAAAGTCGCCAGTATCGAAATCCGGCCCCGGCTGATCGACCGGGAAAGTGTAATTCCTGTAAATGAGATCCATGTATATAACCAATAAAGGAAAGGAATCAGAAAATGAAACGAAACAGTCAACCCCTCCCGAAACCGGAAACCGGAATGTCCTGGAACCACCCGTTTACCTTGATAGAGCTCCTCGTGGTGATTGCGATCATAGCGATTCTGGCGGGGATGCTGCTGCCGGCGCTGAATTCGGCAAGACAGAAAGCCACTTCGATCAACTGCACCGCGAACCTCCGCCAGATCTCCCTGGCGCATCAGATGTATATGGATGACAACAACGGCTATTTCGTGCGCCGGAACGACGAAGGATATCGGTTTAACGGCCAGACCTCCGTCTATTACCGCTGGATGCACCGGCTTCATATGTATGCTTAGATGGTCGATCCCGAAAAAACCGGGATCATGACCGGTCTGCTCCGCTGCGGTGAAGACAAGTATTTCCAATATACCGTTACTGCAGGCGGCGGAACTTTCAACGGTGCAAACAATCCATCTTACGGATTCAATTACCGGCTTTCCGACAGCAACCTCAGATATGATAAGGTTCTTACGCCGAAGAAAAAAGTTATGTTCAGCGACAGTCGGCACCGTTATGCCGAAGGCGGTCAGGATGCCGCCTGCAATCTGGTCGTCTCCAATGATTTGAACCCGAGACACCACCAGGTCTTCAACGCGGTCAATGTCTCCGGGAATATCATGGAACTGGATCGGGCAACCTGTAATATGATGAGCAAATATGCCACCAGTTCGAGTCCGTATCTGGTGCCGACGAAAGAATAAAGGCGTTCAACATGCAAAAAATCCTTACCTTTTTCCTCGCCGCCGCCATATTGATCCCGGGGTTGCTGGCAGCCTACGACATTCCCGGTCTGACCTATCCGATGAACCAGCAGATCCTGCTGCTTCCCAAGGATATGAACAGGGAAGTCAAGTTCTCCTTTATCAAATTCGACGCCAATGGACGTCCGGGTGCGGATGTTCTTGCCTGGCAGGTGAAGTCTCCCTCCGGCGCGGTGGTCTGCAACGGGACTTTTCCAGACGACGGCGATACGGAAGTCAGCTGGAAACGCGGTCCGGATCAGAGTACGGAATTTAAATTCATGCCGAAGGAAAAAGGCATTTACACGCTCGGTTTTCTGATGGACTGCGATGCCCGGGTCATGCTGAGCAAAACGAAGGCGGAAAATGCGTATTGGGCCCTGAAGCATACCCGGTTCCGGACCGACAGTTACAATTCCACCAAAATGCACGCGTGGTTCTACCTGCCGGCGGAAAAGCTCGGTGAAAGCAGCAAAGTCACTATTACCAGCAATTACATGCACTATTCCAAAACCAGGAACATGACGATCCGCACCGGCAAGCGGACTTTTTATAAAAATCACGATGCCCCGGAAGCGCCCGACAAACGGGGGATCTATGTCCATCAGTATGAGATCGACCGGGATGATCCGAACGATCTGTATGAGTTAACCGCGGATCAGTTCTATGTGATCACTTTCCTGCCCCGCGGATTGGAACCCCTGATTTTCTTTTTCGACCGGGAAAGCGCGATCGCTTTCAAGCCCTACCTGAAAAAGATGGACCTGACTCCCGGTGCAGTGAGCATCCCGTCCGGCAAGGCCGGGGAAAAAATCGCCCTTTCCGCCGGCGACATCTACCGGGCGTCCTTCGTTCCTGCCCGCAAAGATGCCGTTTACGAATTTGAAACGGAAATCTGCGGAAAGAGCTGTGCTTTCAGCAATCGGTCCGGTTCTTCCATTATTACCGTTCCCGCGGATAACGGCTTTGTCTCGATCCAGAAGAAATCCGGCGAGATCCCGGAAGGAAAATTCGTGCTGTCCCGGATGCTGAAAGGCAGGACCGAGATCCAGCAGCCGCAGAAAGGTCAGGTCATCGGCGCGGACAAGTCCCTGAATATTTCGGTGATCCCGGCGCTGAATGCGAAAAGCTATGACTTCGAACTGGTTCATGAAAGCGGCTCGAAGCAGACCCGCAAGAGCAAGGTTCCGCGGACTGCGTTCAAACCCGAAGAACTGGCAGCCGGAGTCTGGCTGGTCCGGGTCAGCTGCGATCATGGAAAAAAATGGAGCCCATGGTCCTTCTTCGCCATCGCCGAGCAGGAAAATACTTCTCCGGTTTATGCTTATCGCTTCCGTCCGGTGATGGATTGCTCCGTGGAAAACGTCGACCGGATCTCGCTCACCACACTGGTCCCGGCAGCCGCGCTGGATTTGAAACGGAGCGGGATCACTGTGAACGGAAAGCGTCTTGCCCCGCAGGTCATTGGAAAGAATGAGATCGGCGTATCCGTCAGC
>JAZUCR010000494.1:0-16537 GCA_045639225.1 Victivallales bacterium | reverse complement strand
AACAGCCAGTTCATATGATTGACCCCGGCGGTGATGACCTGGAGTTCGCCAGGTTCCATGCCCAGTTCTTCGGCGATCAGACCGAACGAACCGTGCACCTGATGGCAGAAGCCCAGCGCTTTGATCTTCGGGAAATAATTCTTGAAATACGTGCAGAGGATCGACATCGGATTGGAAAAATTCATCAGCCACGCATCCGGACAGGATTTTTCCATCTGCAGGAGGATTTCGCGGTAAAGGCAGATGTTACGCATTCCGTGGATGATCCCGCCCGGTCCGCCGTTTTCCGCCTTGACCTGATAGACGCCGTGTTTTTCCGCGATCTGAAAATCCCGGACCCAGTATGCATAACGGTTCTTTTCGCAGGAGGTGATCACATAATCCGCCCCGTCCAGCGCCTTTTCCAGCGAGGTCGTAGTGATCAGGGACACCCGGTTTTTCCCTTTGGCGAGAACCTCCGAAACCGCCTGGTCGGCGGCGTCGAGACGTTCCTGCGACACATCCATCAGCGTCAGACGGCAGTTTTCGAAGACCGGATCGGTCAGCAGTTCTTTGGCAATGGTCAGCACGAAGCCCGAACCGGCTCCCAGCATCGTCAGTTTCAAATCTTTCCCCATTCTCGGATCCTTTCTGTTACAACTGAATACTGCACAATACGTGCCGAATCCGATTTTACAAGGTCCGGAATTCATAAATCATAAAAAATTTTCACTGAAAATTACGAAATGATTCCCCGGAAGCAGATTTTGCGCTGCCGTCCGGAAACAACGATGCAGATCGGAAACCGGAACCCCGCGGATTTCCTGCTGGATCCATCCCCGTCCGCCTTCGACCGAAAAAAAACGTCATATTTTATCCATCCGGTCTTGACATTGGTTGTTTTGATGCTATTTTTAAATTAAACATGTTTAATTGGAGATCGCGAGATGAAAAAAAGGGCGACGATACGGGATGTGGCCAGGAAGGCTGAAGTAAGCATTGCCAGCGTCAGTCTGATTTTGAAGGGCGTGGGAAAGTTTGCCGACCCGACGATCAAGAAAGTCTGGGCGGCAGTAAATGAACTGCAATATCGCCCGAATCCTTATGTCCGGAAAATCTTTGCGGGGGAAACAGCGGAACACCGTCCGACCCAGCTACTGATGCGGATCGGCTACCGGCCCAGCGAAATGCCGCGTCAGAACGATTTGCAGAATATCCTCACCTGCAGCTTCAACGAGGCCTGTTCGCAATACGGTTACTTCGGAGTCAATTACCATTACCGGCATGAACTGGGGTTCCGGAATTCCCTGCTGGTGAATGATCTGGTGGACGGAGTGGTTCTGGGAACCCATCACCGGGAGGTGATCGAATCGATCCGGGGGAGAATCCCCGCGGTGCTGGTCAATGTAAACATGGATCCTAAAACGGTGAAAATGCCACTGGTGCTGCCGGATTTTGAGCCGTGCTACAGGAAAGCCTTTGAGACCCTTCTGAATCGCGATTATCCAGCGAAAATCGCAATTCTGCGGGGATATGACAGTCAAATAAAAAACAGCGTCATTCTGGATCTGGACCGACTCTCCCAACCGATGGAATGCGCACGAAAGGCGTTGGGATTATGCAAAGGGAAAGAATATATTTACGATCTGGATATTTCCTCCCGGGATATCGGCACTAGTCTGGAAACCACTGCGGATCGGATTGCGCAGCTGATAAAACGGGAAAACATCCGGATTTTCGGGCTCTTGCAGATCAGCCCCATTGGGAAATTGATCCAACGGCTGAATCAGCGGGGAATCCGTCTTCCGGAGGATGCGGTCATCGTCAAACCGGATTACTGGGAGGATGATCTGCCCGGCACGGTTCAAATCCATATTGACCGGGAAAAACTGATGGAGAAGGCGGTGGAAATCCTGGTTGGTCTGATTGAAAAACAGAAAATCGGCGCGGAATATTCAGTTCCGTGCCGGAAAATCGAGTATGGCCTTTGAGCCGGATCCGAAAACGAACGGATTTTTTGATATATCATCAACTAAAAAAGGAGCATGACATGAAACAAAAACAGCAATCTCATCCATCGGTACCATTATTTCTGAGGGAGTTTTCTTTTACACTTATCGAGCTTCTTATCGTTATCGCGATCATTGCGATTTTAGCGGCGATGCTGCTGCCAGCACTGAACCAGGCGAAACAGAAAGCATCCGCCATACGCTGCAAAAGCAATCTTCGCCAAATCTATTTAGCCGCTTTCAACTATGCCGACAGCTATGCCGACATGCTTCCGGGAAAAATAAAAACAGAAGGAGCATATGCTTTCATGTATAAAACGGGATTCCTTCCCATCAAGAAAAACGGACTCATCTCGTGCAGTCTTTATCCGGAGCAGGAATATTCAGAAACGACAAATTCTTCGGTGAATAAAGTAATTCCGCAATATATCTGGAACGGCTATCTTGGCTCGACTAAAAATAACGGCACTGTGGATAATCCCCATTTAAGGCTTCGTCAAATCAAAAATCCATCATCGTGCATTTTTGCAGGCGCGGCCCCGGAATCCTGGTTCATATCATCGGGCATGCAGGTCGTAGGAGTTTCCAGTTTATCTTCATATACGTTCAATCCCGAAAACCTGAAACGTTTTCATAATTATTCAACCAGGAATGCCATGCTTGGAAACGGAGCGGTCATGGAACTCAGCATCCGTCAATTCGAACAGGGATACAGCGATAAAACCGGATATCACTATTCAACCAACAAGCCGACCGAATAAAAGTAAAAAGAAGAGCATCGAAAATGATAAAAAGACAATTTTCAACTCCATCCGCATTCGCGAAAATGATCTCCATCATCATGATGGTATTTTTATTTTCTCTGCACGGGGTTGCCATGACATGGGATTTCTCGGATAAAGATCATTCTTCCACCCCCAAACAGTATATTTCCCGCATCAAAAATATGGGAAATGACACGTGTCTCATGCTGACCGGGAAAGAACGGGGAGCATCATTTTCTTTTGCCGAACCGATCGAAAGCGGCATGAATCCGATCGTTAAAATAACGGCAAAATCGGGACCGGAACAGGAAGCGGGACTTAAAATCAGTCTGCAAGGATATGATGAAGAGAGTAAAAAATACGTCCGCTGCGGTCAGCCGATAAACTGTGGACTCACCTCAAAAATGGAGATCCTTTCAGCAGAGTTTGCCATCCCGGAAAAAGAACTCAAACCTTTCAGCAAAGGACGTCTGCTGATTTCATTAGCAAGTAAAAAAGGAACTGCCGGAATTCAAAAAATCGAGATAGTGTTGAAATCGGGAAAAGGCTTTCTCCTTCGCGATGCCGTAATTGTTTTACCCGATGAATTGCAAGGCGAAGTTCGCTTTGCAGCGCGGGAACTGGCCTATTACATCGGCGAAATTACCGGAAAGAAAGCAAGTCTGATTTCACCGTCTGCAGCTCAAAAAACCGCCGCTCCGAAAATTTATATCGGGAAACAAGACGGTCTGACCATTCCGGACTTGTCCAAATGTTCCTATGACGGATATTTTCTGAGCCCTCAACAGGGAAAAGGATTGTTGATCGCAGGGAAATCAGACAAAGGAACGGAATTCGGAATATACGGTTTTCTTCAAGATATATGCGGGGTAAAATTTTATCTCCCCGGCAGAGCGGGAACCTATGTCCCACGGGATCCGGACTTGAAAATAGATATTACAGAACAGTTGGACAATCCTTTTTTCAAAAACAGAAACTATTATGGGATATCGGGATTCGACCGCGACTGGGCACGGCACAATCGGCTGATCGACCGGTATCCCTGCGGACATGCCCTTTACCAGATCATCACCGAAAAATATGCCCAAAGCCATCCGGAATATTTTGCATATTCAAAATCACAGAAAAAGCATCTGGTTCCAGGCAGGGGCGGAAGGAAAGCGCACAATCAGCAGCCATGCATGACCAATCCCGAAGTCATTGAAATCATCGCCAAATATGTGATTCAATATTTCAATTCCCACCCGAATGAAATCTGCATGTCATTGGGAATGAACGACAGTACTGTCTTTTGCGAATGTCCGAGATGCCTTCAGGTCAATGAAGGCAGCGGATTCAACGATATCAATCAGAAAAGCAACGGGAAAGTGAGTGCATATTTCTACAATGAAATTGCCAAACGGGTCAGCGAAGTGCATCCGGATAAATTTATCGGAGTCATGGGATATAATTCCACCCGTTCCATCCCGATCGGTACAAAACTCCATCCGAATATTATTTTCAGAGTTGCCGAAATGCCGGTAACGTATTTTGATCCGGGTTCGGTAAATTATGCGGAGATCATCAAAAGAAAACAGGCGGTTCCGAACCTGATGCTTTCGGGATGGAGGTATGGAACGGGATTCTTTGTTCCAAATCTTGCCTTGCGTCTGGAGGAACAATATCTTGATGTATGCAAGGCGCTGAATATTTTCGGGCTTTCAAATGAAACCTACGGTTTTTGGACCCTGAACGGGATAAAAGACTATTTATATGCCAGAAAGATGTGGAA
Organism: Victivallales bacterium; assembly: GCA_045639225.1. Lineage (GTDB taxonomy): Bacteria > Verrucomicrobiota > Lentisphaeria > Victivallales > UBA1829 > SIG94. The sequence continues at coordinate 12,014 of JAZUCR010000494.1, read as the reverse complement.
TCCGGATCTGCGGAATCAGGACATGCTGAATGACTTTTGCAAAGACATGTTCGGCGCCGGTGCGCAGGATATGCTGGATTTTTATCATCTTGCGAGAAATACCTGGGAGACTCAAAAAACGGAATATCCGCATGGTTCGCATTTGCAGAACAGTACTGCACAGCTGAATCTGTATAACGAAAACATCTGCCGGAAATTGACGGATTATCTGACCGATGCCAGAAAAAAGGCGGGCAATGACATTCCCGGGAAAATATGGCTGGACCGGCAGTACAATTATTTCTGTCTGCTTCGCGACATTCAAAAACTCTACCGGCAATGGAAACAACAGGAACCGGAAACGCTTTCCGATTTGGCCGATTGGTGCATCCGGTTTGAAAAAATGCGCAGGGATGCGGCATCCCGATTAAATGGATTCCGTGAATCTTCTTTTGTCCGGAACATCATCGATCTCTGGTTTCCGCCGATCAACGTCGGATATCTGCTGCTTCGCCGCTGTGCCGCCGGCAGCGACATGTCCGGATGGGAGAAATTCATCCGGGAAGTCGGCGACCTTCCGGTATTTCAATGGATGGACCGCAACAAGACACTGCTGGCAAGTTCCGAAAACCTGCTGAAAAATCCGGAATTCAAGATAAAAGGAACACCAATGTCTGAATTCTTGTCTTTAACCAATCGTCCCGATCATTGGGAGTGTGCCGACTGGGGAGGAAACAAAAAGAAAGGCGGCAGAAGGTTTGCTGTCAAAGACGGAGCCATTGAATTGACGGGTATCCAAGGCAGAAGATTTATGCCGCCGATGCCGGTTATCACCCAGAAAATCACTGTAGAACCAGGAGGATATTACCTCTGTCTGTGCGAGATGATGAGCGCCGACGGAGAAGGAGATCTGACGTCCTCGTGGATATCCGGTTCACACAGGGCACCCCACACAAATACCTTCAAGCCATATGGGTTCTTTGTTTCGATCCCCGGTAAAAATGCGCCGAAATTATATTCTTTTACCATGGGAATGAATGGGCTGGGAACTGTCAGATATAAAAATCCGCGAATCATAAAAATACCGGATATGCCGCAGGGACTTGATAATGCTCTGCAATGGCAATATGATGCTCCTCCGGTTCTTCCGGAACCTAAAATCTTTGAATTCAAGCAGAGCAATAAAAGTTCCATGCGCTGCATTTACCCTTACGAAGGTTCTTATGCATTGAAGATCCGACTGAAAACCAAAGGAAAGGGATCGCTCTCGATCACGGCAACGGATTACTGGGGCAGATATCATGATCCCTCAAAAACCGTATTCTCCATTCCTGCCGGGAACTCGGAATCCAGTCATGAATTTACTTATCAGTGCGATTTACCGGGAATAAGCCAGTCCGTCTTTTTCATAAAATCCAAAGAGCGACTGGTCGAAGAAATCTCCTTCACTCCGCAAAGAAAGAAACAGCTGCCAGAGGGGAAGAAAAAACAGTGACCCGGTTAGGAGCCGATCTCTTAACACTGGAAATATGCGAATTTTTCCGCAGCGGGATTTGCTTCCGCTCGGAAAGTCAAAGGAAGGATAGATAAGACAAAAATGAAAATTTCGTATGCGGAAAAAGTGATCTCCCCGAAAGTCGGAACCAAAGTGGCAGGCTACGGCATAGACGATGTATCCGTGGCTAAACTGGATGACCTGTATCTTTCCGCCCTGGCACTGGATAACGGGCAGAAAAAAATCGTCATTATCAGCTATGATCTGCTGGGGCTGGATGAAAAATGGATCAAAGCCGTCCGGGCCGAAACAGCAGCGGTATTCGGAGGCGAAGAGTCCGACTGCATTCTGTCCTGCACCCATACCCATTCCGGTCCCAATACCCGAACTTCGGCGAGTTGTCCGGAAATTCTGGAGACGGAATATCTCGAAAAACTGAAGCAGCAGACCCTCGAAACCATACGGGAAATTTTTGCGAAAGAATTTATCGGAGTTTCAGTATATTTCTATTCGGGCACCTGCGATGAAAACCGCAACCGGAGATACATCGGTCCGGAAAACCGCTGCTCTTTTCTGCCTCACCGTCGGGATATGGAACGGCTCGCCGATGGTATCTGCGACAAGGAAATCGGCGGATTATGCTTCATCAACGAAAAGACCCGCCAGCCGGAATACGTTATAGGCAACTATGCCGCGCATCCATTGACAGGCCATGCGCCGGGACTCGGCGGACACCGGATTTCAGCGGATTTCCCGGGCGTTTTCCGGCAATATATCCAATCCGAAACCGGTGCCGGTTGCATGTTCATTTCCGGAGCTGCGGGCGATATGGTGCCGCATGGCGATGAAACCGGCGCGGAGGCCATCCGGAAAGTCGGAAAGAATCTGGCTTCGGCTGCTATCGCCGGAATCATTATCGCGACCAGAAATCCGGAATGCTTCAAGCTGACCGACGAATCGCTCCAATCCTGCATTGAAACCCGGAAATACCATGTCCGCGACCACAAAATCCCCGCTTTGGATCCTTACTATCAGGGGAAATCGGAGGTGGAACTGGACATCCAGCTGGTATCCATCGGAGATGTCTGCCTGATCGGTGTTCCGGGAGAACTGGTTGCGGAACTCGGTCTGGAAATGAAGTGGCATTCTCCATTCCGCAAGACTTTTATTCTCTATTGCTCAACAGCATATTTCCGCTATCTCTGCCACGGCAATGCCCTGGTTTCCGGCGGATATGAAGGCAGATCACAGCTGCTGAACAGTCACGGGGGATTGAACCTGGTCGTCTCGGCCATGGAAGGCGCATACAAATTGTATGAACGCACGTTCCCGGATAAATCGCAATGGGCCGAAAACCGGCAGCATCCCCTGGTTTCTTTGAAAAACAGCTAAGAGGTCCCGCCGGTCGGACTCATCGGATCACTCAAAGGACAATGGAAAGGTTTTTTTCATGAAAGTTGTATTTATCGGCGGAGGGTCCTTGCGGCTGCTGCCGCTGCTGAGAGGAGTTTTCTCCAAAACTCCGGAATGTTTCCATAACGGCGAAATCCGCTTAGTCGACCGGGATATCGCCCGTGCCGAAGCTGTCGGGAAACTGATGGCGGCATGTCCGGAATATCGGAATGTCGACTGTAAAATCGTCTGGTCGGATGACCTGGAGTCCTGTCTTCCCGGCGCGGATGCGCTCTACCTGACGATGGGTGCACGAAGTGAACCCACTTATTCGCAGGCCATGTTCATTTCCAGCCGGTACGGTTTTTTTGCCACGGACAATCTGTCCGTCAACGGGGCATTCCTCTCCCTGCGGCTCGGCCGGACAGTTCTGAATATCGCCCGGCAAATGGAAAAGCATTGTCCGCAGGCATTGATGCTGATCTTCGCCAATCCGGTCGCAGTTTATTCCCATCTGGTCAACACTCATACCCGGATCCGCGCACTGGGCATCTGCGGCGGATTCGTCAACCACAGATGGGATTTGACCCGGATCATCGGCCGCAATGAATATGAACCGGGCTGGGAAACCGTCGCCGCCGGTGTCAATCACCTTTCCTTCATTTTGCGGGGATCCCTGCACGGACGGGATCTGTATTCGGATATTCTGCCGGAATATCTGAACGACCGCTGGAAACCGGTGGAAATTTCCACTCCGCATGAATGGGCCCGGAAAAATATGATCCAAGGCCAATATTACCGTTACTGGATGTTCCGGAGATATGGAAAAATCATCTTTTCCGGGGAAGCGGACGGCACGGCTTTTCTGTTCCCGGAAACGGAAGTAGCCATGCAGATCAAACGCTTCGGCACCGGGGAAGATTTCAACGCCGAAGCCGCAAAACTGGCCGAGCAGCAGAAAATCAGGGATAATTACCGTTTGCTGATGGAAGCGGCCTCCCATCCGGAACAGACCGACTGGAATTCCCCGTCCGGTCTTTTCGCCCGCAACGAACGCGACATCATCTTGCCTTTGTTCCGGGCATTGGCCGGAATTGAAAAAATGAGAATTGCCGCCTCGCGTCCCAATTACGGCGCTGTCCGCGGATTCGGTCCGGAAATGCCGCTGGAATACAGCATGGATATTCTGGGGAAAGAAATCACTCCCGTCGAGAATCTTTATGTGCCGGAACCATTTGGTGGACTGATTGCGGCTCTGTCGGAATTCCAGAGACTGCTGTCGGAAGCGATCGCTGCCTGGGACCCGAAAATCTTTGCCGATGCGCTGGACGCTTTCCCGATGCAGCAATACACGGAAAAACGCAAGGCCTATTACCGGGAAATGTTCGATCTGTTCTCCGATCTGGACCCGCACATGCTGGATGCCGGTAAATATTTTGCCGCATCGCCGCAGTCAGCCTCGCCGAGATACTCTATCGTGAAAATGAACGACCTTTCACCGGTCCGTTGTCCCTGCGGATTTGCCAAACGGGCTTTCGCCTCGGACGGCGACAAAACCGCTTCTCTCCATCTGGTGGACATTCAGCAGGATTCGAAAGTCCATTATCATCGGCAGCACACGGAGATTTATTACATTCTGGAAGGGACCGGGGAGATGGAGCTGGACGGGGAAAAAATCCCGCTTCGGACGGGGATCTCCATTCGGATCAGTCCGGGATGTCGGCATCGTGCCTCGGGAAAACTGAAAATCCTGAACGCATCCATTCCCTCCTTCGATCCGCGGGATGAGTGGTTCGACTGACCTGAATTCATAAATTCATGAAAATTTTTTCTGTTTTTCACTTGACATACCTCGCAATGCGATGTATTTTTAAATCAAAAAACAGGAGGACGGCATTATCATGATCCAGAACAGCGAACTGATGAAGGGGATCGCACCGGCGATCATTCTGAAACTGCTTTCGAAGCAATCCATGTACGGCTACGAAATGATCCGCACGATCAACGAACTGACCAACGGCGAATTCCAATGGAAGGAAGGCGCCTTGTACCCGTGTCTGCATAAAATGGAAAACGAAGGTCTGCTGAGGTCCGAATGGAAGATCGTGACCGGCAAGCCGCGCAAATATTATCTGCTGACCCGGACCGGGAAACAGCAGGTCGAGGAAAAAGTGAACGAAAGCCGCACTTTCTGCACGGCATTGAATCTGCTGCTCGAATTCGAATAACCCCGGAGATGTCCATGACACCCGATCCGATCGAAGAGAAACTGTCCGCATGCACCGACCTTCTGCGCGACGATCCGGAACTGCAGCAGGAAACCCGGATGGAACTGCGGAGCCACCTGCTGGAAGCCCGGGATGAGCTGACGGCGGCAGGGCAAAGCGAAGCCGAAGCGGCGGAGACGGCCTGCCGTCAGTTCGGCGACAGTGCGGAACTCTCGCAAGCTCTGCTGAAAGCCGATTTCGCGAATCTGAAATTCCGGGCGAAGGTCCGTTTTTTCATCCGGCTGGCGTTTTTGCCGCTGCTGCTGGCCGCCGCATATCTGACCGTCGACTGGCGGTTCTTCCTGACTTTCCTCAACTCGCCGGTCATGAACGGCGGCGATCCGGCCTCGCCGGTGATGTCTGTTCCCCGTTTCATCCGCTCGATTTTCTGCAAAACCTCCACTCCGGATCCGGTGAAGAACAATCTGGCGGAACGGATCCGGATGTATCATGATTTCACGGAAAAAGAACTGGAGATCCTGTTTCTGGGAGAACAGGATCTCCATCGGTTATCCCCGGACCGGATCCGGGAACTGCTGAAACGGCATGAAGACAATCCGGCTTTCCGGACGTATATTTACTCGCTGTTGACTTTGGGCGAGCCGAAACCGGAACTGCTGGCGGTACTGGCGGCACAGGAACAGGAAAACGGTTTTGCCGATCTGATGGCGGCAGGACTGCAGGCTCAGCAGGCACTCAGTAGTCCGAGGTTCAAGGGACAGCACATCACGATCAAAGACCGGACCAAAATGAAACAGGCGATGGAGCGTCTGGAAATGAGTTTGAAAAAGCCGTATATCCGGCGCTGCAGCCGGGAACTGGCGGAACAGCGGATCCGGCTGCTGAATGCCGCGCCGGATATCTGCGGCTATCTGGAACAGCTCGAAGTCGCATGCGCTCAATTATTGCCCGATCTGCTGGTCTTCCGGGATCTTTGCGTGGCCGCGGTCCTCTGGGGCGAACAGCTGGAAAAGGAAGGCCGGAAAGCCGAAGCGGAACGTTATTACGACGTCTGGAAGAAACTGCTTCCGCTGCTGAACGATTCCTCGTTCTGTCTGATCGAACAGCTGGTGGTCGGGTCCTGTTTGAGATACCTGCATCAGGCGGCGGTCCGGCGGGGTGATACGGTGCGGGCGGCGGAATTGAAAGCGCCCGCGGCGGTGGTTGACAACTGGCGGAAAACGCCGAAACCGGATCATCGGATCGTGCTGCGGCACGGCGGCCTTTTCACCTCGATGCTGCTGCCGGCATTGCAAGGGGAGATCACGGCGGAAAACCTGAAACCGGACCGGCAGATCAGTTATCTCATGCTGGAGACTTTTCTCTGCGCGGTCATCTGGACGATGCTGATGCTGTCAATCATTTTCCACGGGAGCGCGGCGTTGGTCTCGCGATTGCTGAAACGTCCGGTCTTCCTGCTGCTGCCCCGGATCGGAGAGATCGGCAGGAACCTTCTGTTGTATCTGATCCTGCCGCTGACGCTTTATCTGGTGCTGACCCGGATCGACTGGATCAGCGGGCGCGGATATGCCGTAATGGCGAACGGAGTCCGCACGGTGATCTTTATGGTGATTTTCCTGATCACCCCGTTCCTTTTCGTCGGGGCGGAACAGCGCCGGATCCGGCAGCGGATGAAGACGCTGGGAACCGAGCGGGTTTCACGCGGACAGCTGGGCTTGAATCTGCTCCCGATGCTGCTGGTCGCCTTGATCGTGTTCGGCGGCTTCATGCGGATATGGCTCGCGGAAGAGCAGCGTTACTGGATCATGCGCGATAGTTTTTTCTACAATTCGCCGGTCGGATTCAGCCGGGTGGAAGACGACAATGTCCGTTTCCTGAAGGAACAGCACGCCAAAGTGCTGCCGCCTTCAAGCCGGCAAGACAATCCTTTGACGGGTCCCGGACAGACGAGACCGTGAGGCATCAGGGGGAGCACGGTTCATCCAGGTCGGGTCTGCCGAGGGAGACGAAATTCTTCTCGATGTTTTTGCAGTTGTAAGTCAACACCCCGTAGGTCCATCCCGAAACGTCGTTTTTCCATCTGACTTTGAAGTGTTCCAGGCGGACGCCGTCCGCGTGGGAGATATAGACCACGCATTCGGGCGAGTCGGTGTATTCGCCAAATGGACCGAGGTGGCTGTCGCTGGAAAGCAGAAGATCGCGTCCGATATCCAGCACGAAGTCTTCCAGAACGATGTCATACATCCCCTTCCCTGCACTGCCGCAGATGAGATTGGGGCGCCAGATGGTCCCGCGCACCTGGCGGATGCAGATATCCCGCACATCTTTTGCCGGCGGTTCCGGCGTGGAACCGCGCATCTGACAATTGATGATGAAGGCACGCATGGCATCGATTTGGAGATTATCGAAGGATATATTGCTGATTTCGACGCCCCGGGCCGGATCTTTGGAAAAGTTGGAACAGACAGTGACCGCCGTGCCGCAGTGATGGAATACGAGATTGGAGACCGCCACGTTCCGGATGATCCCGTCCCCGACTCCGATCCGGATCCCGTTGGCGCAGGAGTGCAGTACGCAGTTGGTGATGGTGACGAATTCACACGGTCTTTGCCGTTTCAGTCTTTTGACGTTTCCGCGCAGCGTGATGCAGTCGTCACCGCTGTCGATGATACAGTCGCTGACGGTGACGCGGCAGCAGCAGTCGATGTCGATCCCGTCCGTCTGGTGGCTGCGCTGGTCGTTCAGGATGCGCAGTCCCCGGATCTGGACATCTTCGCACCCGTGAACGAAGCAGGTCCAGTAAGGCGCGTTGTAGAGCTGGACATCGCGGATCCGGATGTTTCGGGATTCGCAGAGGTAGATCATCTGACCGGGACGCCATACGATATCCTGAACCCTGCCGAATTTTTCATATCCGTAATTCGGGAGGGGAGCGGTCACGCAATCCGGTTCCCGGTCGTCGCCGTAAAAACTTTTCCGGCTGCCGTCGATCCGTCCGCCGCCGCAGATGACGATATTTTCCACTTCGAGACCGATGATGAAATGAGCGCCGGAAGCATGCTCCGTAACGGACACTGAATTCTGCTCGCAGAAATCATCGGCATTGTAATCTTCCTTATCGGGACTGGCCAGCAGGATGGCGCCGGGAGCCAGTTCCAGCCCGCCGTTGGAGCGCAGATACAAAGTCCCGCTCAGGTAAACGCCCGGCGGAAAAAAGACCATGCCGCCGGCATCGATCGCTTTCTGGATCGCCGCGGTATCTTTGGTCCTGCCGTCGCCGACGGCGCCGAAATCACGAACATCATTCATTTTTGCATCCTCCATCATTCATCGGATGGCTTCAGTTTTTTGCGGACAGAACCTCCCGCATTCAATATACTTGGCCAGACTCCGCTTTGCAAGAAGCAAATCCCGAATTTACGCAACATTGTTTTCCGCTGTCCCGCCGGGATGCCGGCTCCCGAAAAGCGTTTTTCCGAATTGAAACCTCATCGGCGCAGCCGGACCTTGAAGGCATAGCGGAAATCATCGGCAGGAGGGATCTTCCCTTCACGGGTATGCGTAAAAAGCCGGAATCCGTCGGAAGTGACTTCATACATGATCGGCCGGTGATCGAGTTCGGCCAACGGGACCTGCGGCAGGAAGGAGAGATCGAGGGGCAGTCTGCCCGTTTTCCTGCGGTATTCCATGACTTCCGCACCAAGAAGCGCCATCTGACGCAGATCGGCGATCTGCGCGTCTTTTGCGTAAGCCGCCTCCAAAGCAGGCAGCAGCATGCCGGAAAGTAAATAATGATTGCGTTTGATCTCCTTTTTATCGACCGCGGCCCGCCGGACTTTCTCCAGACCCGAGAGCGTGGCGGGAACGGAACAGACTTGGATAAAAGTCTGCAGCGCGAAGCGGTAATCCCGCAGAAAATAGACATGCAGAGCGAGCGGAAAATATTGCTTCATCCGGACCAGATGCGTCTTCCCTACCTGCTCTGCGACCTTGGACAGGACATAATCCATACTGCTTTTGAACACGGCGGCTTCGTCACCGTAGACAAAACGCAAATATCGATTCCAGTCCACCGGGCCGCCGACCAGTCCGGCGAATTCTTCTTTCGAAAACGTCCCGCCGGCCAGGACCGCTTCCAGCACATCCAGCCGGGTGCTCTCCACGGCGACCGCCACCAGATGGGAGATCAGATAATTGTTCTGCAGCAGACGATCCCGGATCCCGGTCAGGTTCCGGCAATACTCCCGGACCCGGGGTTTGTTGTCCGCCTCGACGATGATTTTCAGTGCCAGGAAACAGGCCGCCTGGCGGAGCGCATTCACTTCGGACAGCAGAACACTTACCAGCAAACCGTCTTCCGGCTGCTGGTGCGCGAACGGGATACCCGGCGGCAGTTTCAGAAATTCATCCAGCGCCTTGACGAAAAGGGGATTCTCCCGCAGGATTTTCCGCAGTTCGTTCCGGGCCGCCTCGACCGGATGATCCCCCTGTTTCAAATCGACCGATTCCGGCTTATGCTCGATCAGGGATTTCACGGGTTCGCGGTCGATGCGGATCCCTCCGGCCTCACGCGCCCAGAGATCCTCGATCTCGACCGAGCGGCCGACCAGCTGCGACAGTTTTTCCCGCTCGCATTTGATCTCCAGCTGCAGATTCCCGTCATACCAGAGCAGAAAGAGATTGACCGCGGCGGCGATCCCGAGCGGGATCATGAACCGCCAGGAGAAACGGTGCTTATCTTCCACTCCGGCCAGCGCGGCAAAAAAGACAGACGGCCCCCGCGGCAAAGGCCGGGAACGGGTTCAGTCCGGCAAAGGAATACAGCCAGAATGCAAGGGTCCCGGCCAGCGCGAAAAAGGCGGCACAAAAACGTTTGCGGACGATCAGGACCGGCAGCAGGATCACGCCGAGAAGCGACGGGACCCAAGCCGCAAGACAGGCAGCTGCGGACGCAAGCGATTTGAAGCGGAAGACCGGCAGACAGATTTTCATGAGTCCCAGGATGCAGAGTCCGGCGCCATACAGATAGGCCGGGGTGACCAGCAGCAGCGCGGTCGACACAAAGGTATGCACCATTCCGAGGCTGGAGAGTTTTCCGAAGCAGGAAAACACTGCAAAGAGCACGAACGGGAACAGACTGACGGTCATGTAGATCCACGCCAGACCGAACATCAGCCCGGCCCGAGGAGATTTCCGCATGAAAAGGCGATAGTATATTTTTTTGCGGTGATAGTGCTTCAGGGGTTTGCTGTTCATGATGGTCCTCCCGGTCCGGTTTTTATGGTTTTGATGTCGTGTTCGCGCGCAAGGATTTCCAAAAGTCTATCCATATCTTTTTCCGCAAAATTCCTGCAGGGAAACACATACATCGAGTTTTTACGGCGGCAGTAAACAAGCAGGACTTTCCGCTCGGAATCGTAATTTGCCGTATCGATTTGGTCAACAGGAAAACTTCTGTAGGGAAGGAAGAATTCATAACAGATCAGTTTCCGCCCGTCGAAAGAAATCCTGCTTGAGATGATAATGAGGTAAAACAGTCCGATCAAGAAAAAGTCTATTACCAGACTGAACAAGGGCAATTCGAACGGAGCCGCCTGAACTTCCGGGCGTCGGGAAAAGATGCAGGCGATCCCGATAAGCGCCGTGACCAGAAAGGGGATCATACAGGCGAGGATAAAACGTTTGCGCATAATCCGCCAATCAGGTTTCACGATCAGCTTATTCATGGCGTTTCCTCCTTGTATTTCTTTTCCAGCTTCCTCAAGGTTTTTTCGAAAGCTTCCTGGATTTCGGGGACTTCGCTTTCCGCAAAGACGCGGCACATAGCCAGAACCAGGAACAGAAATCCCGCCATGAACAGCGGAATGATGAACAGCCAGCTTCCGGCACGGAAGAACGGTATGACTCCCGCGAGGCATAAAATGAAAAACAGCCAGGCAAACAACCGGCCGTCTTCCGGCGTGATCGTGATGTCGAGAACCGTCTCCCTGGAGGATTCCGCTTTCCGGCATCGGATGGAAACATCTCCCCGCAAGGAATTCCTGCCGCGCAGGACGGGACTCAGAGTCAGCGGTTTCCAGGTCCGGCAGAAGGCGACTTTCTCTTTGCTGAATACCGATGTGATCGACGTAATGAAATACCCGGAGAATTCCTGCTCCAGCGCATTTTTCAATTCGTCTTCCGAAAGCGTGGTCCGGAGACAGTATTCCGCGTAGGGTTTGAAAAATCGCTTGAAAATCATCGTCTGCACCAGCTCCCTGAAAAAAAAACAACGGTTTCTTCAGGTAATATACTGATACATTTGATCCATTGCAACTGCCGGACGCTTTTTTTTCGATTGTCCGGCCGGCGGAGGCGCTCGGTCAGCATCGGCGGCACGGGCATGCTGGCGCGGCGAAACACCGCGAACTTTTACGGATGTGTACGGATTATTACGGATGGTAACGGAGATCGCGGGAACCGAAGCGGCGGGACAGGAACGCCCCGCATGGCCGGGCTCCGGGCAGCGGAAGTGCGAAGGAATAATCACAGGTTCGGCAATCCTACATCACGTGTAGTGCGCCCGTTCTCACCCATTCTACCCATGTCACCCATCCTACCCATGTCCGCGTCCCCCCGATGCGTCCCCGACAACTGCGGCCGATGGCCGGCTGGAATTTTACTAATATTCAATATTTTCCACTTGAAAAACGCCGAATTTTGAATTATAGTAAAAGACTTTTTTCATAAAACCATGGAGGAAATGAAAAATGGATAAAGAAATGCTCGGGATCATCTATGCGCTGATCTGTCTGGTACTGACCGCGTTCAATGATTTTATTTTCAAACTTTTTGCCCGGAAGGAACGGTCGAAAGGATTGTTCTGCACGATCATCGGGATATTCTGGATGGCGGCGCTTTCCTGGACGCTGCGGGGCTGC
>JAZUCR010000493.1:0-2738 GCA_045639225.1 Victivallales bacterium | reverse complement strand
GGGTCACCATGACCATGGGCGGTGAATGAGGCAGATATTCGGCCGCATCGCAGGGAATGTGAGGCGGTTTGAAGAGCAGTTCGTCGCAGTTCCGCCAGCAGAGGGGGTCGCTGGCGAGATAGTCCGCCGTGAGCTGATAGGCAGCTCCCCGGCACCCGTAGCAGCGGTCCGCTTTGTCGCAGTTATGGCAGGGGCCTTTGATGGTGTGACGGAAATTCTTGAGCTGACGCAGAACTTTGCTGTTGAAGAGGATATCCGTCAGCGGCTTTTCCAGCACACTGCCCAGCTTTACGGTCAGTCCCACACAGGGATAGACATCGCCGGAAGCGCTGATCACGCAGGAATACTGATGTCGGAAACATTTTGCACCCACGAGAGGCGGCTGCGGGTCCCAGTCATACCCCTGCGAGCGGTCGAAAGCGGCGATCTCGTCGAAGATCTCCTTGAGGCGGCGGGGATGGACCTCGAGGTCGCGGTGTTCCAGCAGACGGCCCTGCGGCGTCATGATCTCGAGATAGGGTTTGATACGGCGGGAGCGGAGATATTTCCACAGAGCAACGACCTCTTTCTCATTGGCGGAACAGATGACTGAACTGACTGCAAGACGCTGCTCGTCAAGACCCGCGTTCTGGAGGATGTCGATGGCCCGCATGGTCTGGTCGAAGGAACCCGGTACTCCGGTCAGGCGGTTGTGGACCGCCGGATCCAGGGAGTTGAGTTTGACCGCGACCCGGCAGTTGTGCTCGAAGAAGAACTGCGCCCAGGATTCGTCGATGAGGGACGCATTGGTGAAAATTTCCGATCCCATGCCGAGAGATTCGGCCAGCAGGATGTAATCCCGGAGCCGACGGCAGAGCAGCGGTTCCCCGCCCAGAATAACGATTTTGCGTCCGCCGAGTTGTGCCACGTCGCGGATCGCCTGCACGGCAGTCTCCTGGGGCAGTTCCTCTGCGGATCCGGCGGCGTAGCAGTAGAGACAGCGGTAATTGCAGCTGCGGTTGAATTCGATTTCGGCCGAAAGCAGTTTGCCCTGCTTAGCCGCCTCGAGGGCCTCTTCGGTCGTATAGTCGAACTTGTGAACGTCGAAGGGCTCCATGGTCAATCCTTTCTGAGGTCGAAGAAGCGGACCGGTTTGCGGGAAGTGCCGAAAACGCGCTGACGGGCCGCGGCGGCGTCTACGGCGACTACCGGCACATGGATCCGGGTGCGGCTGTAAAGTTTTTCCGCCACGCCGAGCGATTCCGGTGTTTCTCCGTCGCGGCAGGCGACGCAGATGGTGATCTCATCCGAAAGGCCAGAGCCCCGGACTTCCATGAAATATTCGGTCACGCCGGGGATGGCGTCGAGGACGTTGAAGAAGACGCCGGGAAAGAGAGTGGTGCCGCGGACCTTGAGCATCTGGGCTTGGCGTCCGAGGATGGGGCCCAGCCGGAGTGTTCCCCGTCCGCAGGGACAGGGTTCCGGGATGATGAAGCTCACATCGCCGGTGCGGAAACGGACCAGAGGCATTCCCGTCACCTGCAGGGGCGTAACGGTAACTTCGCCGGGTTCGCCGTCGGGCACGCGGTTTCCCTCTTCATCGAGAATTTCCACCACGGCCAGATCCGCGGGCGGATGGCCGCCGCACCGGGCGGAACATTCGGTAAAACTGGTGACGATCTCGCTGGATGCGTAAGTGGAATGGACTGCACCGGGCCAGAAGCTTTCGAGTTTGGTTCCGAGCGGAGTCAGTTCCATCTTGCGGTTCCGGGCGGGTTCGCCAATACAGACCAGACGCTTGATGCAGCTGCCGTCGATGTGATTGTCGGCCAGATACTGCCCCAGCTTGGCCAGGAAACTGGGAACGCCGATGAGGTTCTCGGGATGGAGAGTGCGGATGACTTCGGCGTGACTTTCCAGAGAATTGAGCCCGTTGCGGATGGCGGCGGCGCCGAATTTGACCACGCCCTGATAGTAGGCAAGACCGGCGATGAAGCAGCGGTCGATGGTGCAGGTGAGAAGCACCTTTTCGCCGGGCTGCATTCCGGCCGCACGGTAGCCGCAGGCGTCGTTGTAGGCAAGCCGGTCGAGGTCCGAAGGGGTGTAAACGACCCGGCAGGGGGTGCCGGTGGTGCCGCTGGTAAAGCAGATGTCGGCGATTTCATTGGACGGAACGGCAAAAAATTCGTCATTGTGTTCCGCCAGGTCGCGTTTCGAGGTGGTGGGCAGTTCCTGAAGGGAATTGAAATCGTAATCCCGGTCGGGAAAGGCGGAAAACAGTTTCCGGTAGAAGGGAGAGCTGGTCCTGCAATAGCGAAGATGTTCGGCCAGCAGACGGTCCTGAAGAACTCTGATCTCATTCGGGGAAGAAAACGAACGGTCATCCGACAGATTAAAGGTTTTTTTCATGATCCAACTCCGCGTCCATGGACGCCAGTTCCCCGGACATGATCCGGAAGACTTTATTTTTTAAGGCATAAGCGGTTGCGCACTGATTGACCTGCTCTTTGTCCAGCGGACCGATAAGACGGACCGCGAGATCACGGAATTCCCGGAAGCGGAACTTCCGGTCCGGCATATATTCGTTTCCGGCGATGCAGAACATGTAGACCGGAACTTTCAATTCCAGCGCAACCTGGAAAATGCCGCTGTGAAAAGGATTCATGTTCCGGCTTTCCGACCGGGTCCCTTCGGGATACGCGGCGATCCCGTCGCCGGAGTCCAGCGCCTCTTTTGCGTGTTTGAGCAGCGTTTCAAAA
>JAZUCR010000492.1:0-2082 GCA_045639225.1 Victivallales bacterium | reverse complement strand
AGGACTGGGTGGACTCCAAGGGGAAAAATGTGGACGGGAAGAACCTGCCGGACTGGGAGAAACTGCAGCCGCCGGGCGGTCTGATCGCCGATGATAAAGCAAAAGACAAGAAACTTGACTGGGTGAAGCTCCGTGATTATCTCAACCATTAAAACTCGAAATGAGCGTTCCGACCGGGGATCGGTGCTGATGGAATTTGTTCTGATTCTGCCCGTATACATCGCGGTCATGGGCGGTACCCTGTGGCTGGGCATGCGTTCGCTGGATGCGATCAATTTGCGTTCCTCCGACCATTGGGCGGTCTGGAGTGAGGGAAACCGTTTCTCCATAACCCGGCCGTTTGCGATGCTGGGGCTGCGCGGCATGTTCCCCCGTTCCACGCTGGTGACCACGAGTGTTGACCGCAGACTGGAAGCCGAACACGGCTATCTGCAGTTTATCGGGTCCAAAACCACCATTTACCAGACCCGCCCCGATTACATCGACAACTGGATGAGCATGCCGTTCACGACTTCGGGCGAGAGCAAGCCGTGGTGGATGATTATTCCGGAAATTCAAATGACTTCGTCCCGTTTCGGCAACAAATACACACAGTGCATCGTCATGCGGGCGAAGGCGTCGAACACGGCCAAACGGCATTGGCATTCCAGTCTGGTCGCCGATGATGACAGCATCTGGAAATTTGAAGGCAAAGAGACCGAGTATCCCAAGAAATGGGAACTGTAACTGCTGGACAACGCAAAGTACAAGGACGATACCAAGGAAGAAAAGAAGGAACCGAAGAAGATCGACTTCTATGAGCGGTTTGAACCGTATATGGAATGGAGCGTTCCCGCCAAATGAAACGTTTCCGGCTGTCCATTCTGGTTTTCCTGCTGGTCTTCCTTTCCGGGATAAGCGTGGTATTGTGGACCCGTATGCCGGCGAAGCCCAAAAAAAAGCCGCCGCAGGTTCCGAAAACGGAAATGGTCAATCGGAAACTGCCGCCGTTGAAACTGCCGGATGAAAAATCCCGGACGAATGGTTCCGCCAGCTGGGAATTCACCGGGGAAACCGATGCCAATTTCGTTACAGCCAGAGCGAAGTTCAGTTCCGTTCTGATGCATCAGGGTTGGCGGCCGGAGAAAAAAATCACGCTTGACGAAAGCATTTCCCCGCAGACGTTGCTGTCTTTCCGGAATGGCGATCTGGAACTGATTCTGATGCTGTGGAAAATCGACATCAATACAACAGGCTTTGCCTATAGAAGAGAAAAAATAATCAACCCCGGAGCTGTTATCCAATGATTGATCAAAAAGACGCATCGTTTCTTGTCCTCTTTTTAGCCCCCGTCAGGGAATATCTGGAAGATGACAAGGTTTCCGAAATCCTGATCAACGGTCCCAAACAGATTTATATTGAGCGAGGCGGAAAACTGCAGGAAACCGAGGCAGTTTTCGCAAACGAGGCCCAGCTCAAGGCCGCCGCGGTCAACATCGCCAAATCGGTGGAACGCCAACTGGATGAAATGCATCCAGACCTTGATGCGCGACTGCCGGACGGTTCCCGCGTCCATGCCACTATCCCGCCGATCAGCCGCTGCGGCACCATCATTTCCATCCGCAAATTCAAGAAAGAGATGCTGACGATCGAAAAACTCGAGGGGTTCGGCAGCATTCCGCACGAAGGCGTGCAGCTCCTGAACGCTATTGTCAAACTGCGGAAAAACGTCATCGTTTCCGGGGGAACTTCTTCCGGCAAGACTTCGGTGCTGAATGCCTTGAGCGGACTGATCCCGGAAAAGGACCGAATTCTGATACTGGAAGACGCCAGCGAGTTGCAGTTACAGCAAAAGCATTGCGTCTATTTTGAGACCCGGAAACCGGACAAGAACGGACAGGGCGAATTTTCGATCCGCGATCTGGTGATCGCCTCCCTGCGTCTGCGTCCGGATCGGCTGGTGATCGGGGAAATCCGCGGCGGCGAGGCTCTGGATCTGCTTCAGGCCATGAATACGGGTCACTCCGGCTCCATGTCCACCATTCACGCGAACTCCTCGCTGGACGCCTTGAGTCGAATGGAAACCTGCGCCATCATGAGCGG
>JAZUCR010000491.1:0-15749 GCA_045639225.1 Victivallales bacterium | reverse complement strand
GACGGAAGAAAGAGGAACATCGCCTCCTATCAAACTATCCGCGATTCAAATGCAATTTGACTTTGGCAACATTTGAACCTCAAAAGCGAAATCTGACAAAAACGCTTTTTTAAAACCATATTCCTCCACGCAGAGAATTGCTTTCAGCAAGGGCTTTTTCATATTTTTATGGGATTTCTGTGGATTTTACGGTCAAATCGCCGCCGTCCGCTTGACAAATATGAAATGATATGTTATACTCGATCAATACAAAATCAAGATCCGACAAAAAAAGGAATGTATATCATGATGCTTTATCCGACTCCGGTCCGGAATGCCGCCGCCGATTATCTCAAAACATTGACCTTGCGGGAAAAAATCGGCCAGATGGTCCAATTCAATGCCCGGAACCTGAAATTTCTCCGCGCCCGGATGTCCGATGCTGAGATCATGGAACGTTATCCGTTCGGCAGTTATTTTTCCGGCAGCGACGTGATCGACCTGATCGGTCACCGGATCAAGGGACAGGACAGCATCGAATCGCTGAACGCCGCGGCGAAGATCCCGCTGCTCATTGCCGGCGATCTGGAAACCGGCGCCGGCGGCGAGGAATTGCCGACTCTCACGGCCGTGGGCGCCGCCCGCGATCCCGAACTGGCTTACGAATTCGGCAAAGTGCTCGCCCAGCGCGCCCGCTGCTGCGGCTTCCACTGGACTTACGGTCCGGTTTCCGATATCGTCATGAACTGGCTCGCGCCGACCATCGCCACCCGCGCACTCGGGTCCGATCCGGAACTGGTCGCTCTTCTCGCCGCACAGATCGTCCGCGGCATGCAGGACCAGGGCCTTTGCGCCACCGCGAAACATTTCCCCGGCGACGGCTGCGATTTCCGCAACCAGCATATCGGCCGCGCTGCGGACATGCTGACCAAAGCGGAATGGGACGCGACTTACGGCAAAGTCTACCGCAGCGTCATCGGCGCGGGCGTCAAATCGATCATGGCCGGACATATCGGTCTGCCGTGCGTGGACGACCGCTGCTTCCCGGCCACGCTTTCCGACCGGCTCTGCACCGGCCTGCTCCGGCATGAGCTCGGATTCCAGGGCGTGCTCGTCACCGATGCCCTCATCATGAGCGGTTTCGTCTCGTTCCAGAGTTATGAAAAACGGATGATCGCCATGATCAACTCCGGCGCCGACGTGATGCTCTGGCCCGAAACGGATATCTTCGAACTGGTCGAAAAAGCCGTCGATGCCGGAGATATTCCGGAACAACGGCTGGATGAAGCCGCGCAGCGCGTGCTGGAAATGAAATTCGCCTGCGGCCTGCTCGGGAACGAACAGCTCCCCGCCCCGCAGGAACCCGGCGAAGCATACGATCTGACCGCCCGGAAGATCGCGGAAAAAGGCACCGTGCTGGTCTGTGACCGCAATCATTTCCTGCCGCTGAAACCGGAGACCGCCCGCAATCTGCTGGTGGTCGTGGCCGACGAACCCGAACGGCTCCGGGATCAGGATCTGCGTCACTATCCCCGCGTGGAGAATTTTCTGGACGAACTCGAAAAGCACAATGCCAGAATCACCCTCAAATCGAAACTGAATTGTCTGCATCTGGTCGATTCCGAAGCCAACGGGGAAAAATATGATGCGGTCCTGGTGCTTTTCACGCTGAATCCGTTCTATTCGGGTCGCATCTCCGGCGAGACCACCGAAATGATCTGGATGATGAGCAATTTCGGTCACAGCAAAGTGATCGCCGTTTCGCTGTTCTCGCCCTACCTGATCACGGAGAATCCGTGGACTCCGGCGGCCGTCATCAATACCGGCTCCTATTGTCCCGCCTCGCAGCGGGCGGCGGTAAAACTGCTCTACGGCGAAATCGAGGCCAATACCCGGCCGCCGCAGGATCTGCTGACCGACAACCGTCCGCTCGAAGAATGGGAAAAGATCCGTTATAAATCAGCCAAGTGACGATTCATTTCCGGCCGCAGTATTTCCTGAACACCTCGAAGTACCCGGGCTTCAGGATATCGTGTCCGTTGCAGACCATCACCGTGCGGCCGCCGGCTGACAGGATGGTCAGGAGATCGTGCTCGATATCCGCCGGGGTCTTGTATCCGAGACTGCTGTCTGGATCCGCACTGAGGCCGATAAACGGCAGGCCTTCCGCATTGGGGAAATGATCCTTCGCGTGCTCGATCACATATTTCGTATATTCACGGATTTTCGCCTCATCGAATTTGAAATACCAGGAAACGGTCTGTCCGCAGTAATCCGCCTTGGTCCGGTTGCCGTACAGATGGTCGTTCCGGAAATCCGGGTAGACATGCACCGCGATTTTGAAACCGGGACGTCTGCTCTTGATGTAATCAATGACTTTATTGTAATACTCCGCCAGTTTTTCCCGGTAAAATGCCGTCCGGTTTTCCTGCGTGTCCTTCAGTTTATTTTCAGCCAGATATTTCCGGTATTTGGCCAGACATTTCTCGCAATAGCAGCCCCGGTTGTTCATGTAGCCTAAATAATCCAGGAACATCCCGGCGGCATCGGCCGGCGCATTATCCAGCATACCGTCGAGTTTTTTCCGGGTCAACGCCAGGTCTTCATCGCTGATGAAACAGGCTATATCCGTATAAATGACATCGATCTCCCGGACCGGTTCGCCGCCGTAGCGGTGCTGTTTTTCGATCCGCCGCCGATGCAGGATCTTCATCCGTTCGGCACGGGGCATTTTCGGGTCAAGGTCTTTTCCGGCGAGATAAGCCTGAAGTTTTTCCTCCTCCGGCGTCATTACCTGCCGATGCGGTCCGGCCGGAGTGAAACATTTCCAGTAAGGACTCATCCCGTATTTCACTGCCAGATCGAATTGTTTCCGGTTCCCAACCATGATATCGGTCACGCCCGCCGCAGCATACCGTTCGGCAACAGCTTCGGAAGTCGGTCTGCCCCAGCAGAAAAGACGCTCGAATTTCCGGTTTTCCGCCGAAGTGTTTTCCGATGTCAGACAGCCGCCGGCCAGCAGCGCCAGCCCCAGAAAAAAAGCCAGTTCAAGCTTTCGGAATTTCATTTTCCGTCTCCTCCAGATCAAGATAGTATGTAGTGGAATCCAGATGTTTTCTGAATCCGGCTCGTTCATAAGCCCGCCGGGCGGGAGCGTGGGCCCAGTCCAGGCCGGTGGTCACTCTGGCGACTTTGACGCCCTCCTGCCGGAACCGGTCCAGAACGTAGCGGTACATGGTCTGGCCGATGCCTTTGAGGCCGGAAGATTTCAGTGCGCCATTGTTGCAGATCTCGCCGAACGGACCGTTGATGAACCAGGTAATGAAACCGACCGCAGCGCCTTCGTGTTCGCAGACGGCGATGCCGTATTTACCGCTTTCGATCTGGGCTTTGACCTGAAGACCCTTCGACTTGGCATCGCCGGCGGGATTCATCAAATCGGAGATGGGATCGCCGAGCGCCTCCCGGCTCATCTGCCGGATCGGCCGCCAGGCCTCATTGGCAATGGACATGACCGTTTCCAAGTCGTCCGCACGATATTCCCGCATTATCATTTTCAGCTCCTTTCCAATACTGCTGCCATTTTTGATTTCAAGGAAATATAACGCCGTTTCCGGAAAAATAAAATGCGCCGAAAAAGAAACGCAGTTTTTTTTCGGCATCAAACAGAAAAATTCCGGAACCGGACTTGACTTTTTCAGACCGGCACATTATATTTAGGTATAATCATGATAATCTGAATAATCATGATAATTAAAAATTAAACGGAAAAGGCAGATTTTTATGATCGATTTTCAGATAACGGAAGCCTCGGAGAATACGAAATACGATCAGGTCAAGGACTCGATCATTGCGGCGATCCGGGACGGCAGGCTGGCTCCGCTCTCGAAACTTCCCCCGATCTCGCAGATCGCTGCGGATGCCGGAGTCAGCCTCCGGACCGCGGATCTGGCGCTCCAGGCGCTGATCAATGAAGGATATTGTTTCCGCCGCCCGAAAAAGGGAACCTTCGTTGCCGCGGGCAAACGGGTGGTCAAACAGCCGATCTGCGGCGTGCTGGGCAGGATCGATCCCGTGAACTTTCCGCTCCATGCCCTGCTCTATGCCGGAGTCATGGAGGCATCCATCCGGCGGAATGTTCCGACTTTGACGCTTCCTCTCCCGACCGGGGAAAAAGCTCAGGGCGGGCCCGAACAGATGATCCGGAACTGCGACCGCGGCCGCGAATTCAATCTCAGGGGCGTTTTCATCACGGACCGCAATTATTATCATTACGGGATCGAACTGGCCAAAGCGTTCCCCCAAAAACGGTTTTTCATGCTGAATTATGAGATGGACGATTTCGGTAAAATGCCCGCCAATATGGCAGCGGTCATCAATGACAATTACGACGGAGCGTGCCGCTTGGCTTCCCGGATTTTCGGGCAGTACCGGCCGAAAACCGTTTCCTTCCTCGGACATTCCCTTTCCGATGACGATATCACCTATCTGGAACGCGAACGGGGCATCCGCGACACGGCGAAAAAGGCCGGCGTGAAAGTCACCGAAACGATCAGTCATCCCAGCAGCGGCTCCCGCGCCGACCAGATCGATTTCGCTCATGAGGCGGTCCTGAAATTCCTGAAAAAGAAGAAAACCGACTTCATTTTCGCCGCCAACGACTATCTCGCATTCGGGGCGAAAAAAGCCATCGGAGATTTGGGCCTGAATGAAAAAACCAAGGTCGCCGGATACGACGGGATCAACCTTCCGCTCGAACAGGACTTTCCCACCGTGAAAGTCCCTTATACGGAAATGGGCAGAACCGCGCTGGAGGAAATGCTCGATCCCGAATTCCGGATGCCTCAGATCATCAAACTGCAGCCGGAAGTCATCATGCATGCCAAATCAGGAGGAGAATTGATACGATGAGCTTCAAAATCAAACGTTACAGCGGCAATCCGATCCTCGGGCCGCGTCAGGGTGTCCAATGGCGGGGAACGGCACGCAATCCCGGTGTCGTTTACGACGGCAAAATCTTTCACATGACTTTCACCGCGGACGCCCGGCCGAAGGACGGACTCATCCGCCTCGGTTACGCCTCCAGCTCCGACGGATTTCATTTCACCGAACTGGAAGAACCCTGGATGAAGCCGTCGACCGATCCCCGCGATTTCGATCACGCCGGATGCGAAGATGCCCGCATCACCCGTTTGGAAGGGAGATATTACATCGCGTATGCCGGACGTTCCCTGAACGGACGTGATTACGCCTTCGGGATCCGCCGCACCGGTCCGAACGGCAACATGAACCCGACCTGGACCGACAATTACCGCCGGGTCGGCCTCGCCGTCACCGATGATTTCAAGACCTTCGAAAAACTCGGCCCCATCACCAGCGAACATATCTGCGATGCGAACGTGGCGCTGTTCCCGGAGAAGATCAACGGGAAATACGCAATGCTCCACCGTCCGACTGCATTCGTTCCATGGATGCTTCCGCTGCATTATCATCCCGGCTGCATCTGGCTGGCGTTTTCGGACAACCTCACGCACTGGTCCAGCAATAAACGCGAAATGCCGTGGGATATGGTCGACGGCGAAGACATCATGGACGAAGTGCTGCTGATGGCTCCGGAGCGGGATTGGGAATGTCTGAAAATCGGGGCTTCCGGTGTGCCGATCCCCACGGATGACGGTTGGCTCATGACTTATCATGCAGTGGACCGGCAGAGTGTTTACCGGATCGGTCTGGCCTTGCTGGACCGGGTGGATCCGCGCAAAGTGATCGCCCGGACTCCCGTTCCGGTTTTCGAACCGGAAGACGAATGGGATATGGCGAAAGACTGGGGATTGAAATGTGTCTTCCCCTGTGCCAATGTCGTGATCGGAGACGAGGTCTTCATGTATTACGGCTGCGGCGACAACTACACCAGCGTGGCGACTTTCTCACTGAAAGAAGCCTTGGATCATGTCAAACAATACAAAAAATAAAAAACAGGAGGTCATCATGCATCGTCTTAATCATTCATCCGTCAATCGCTGGAGTTTTACTTTGATAGAACTCCTTGTCGTGATCGCCATTATTGCGATTTTAGCTGGAATGCTGCTTCCGGCCCTGAATGCGGCCAGACAGAAAGCCCACGCCGTTTCCTGTATGAGCAATCTGAAACAGGCCGGATCCCTGCTCGCACAATATGCCGATGACAACAAAGAGTTTTACCCGGTTCTGAAAGTCGGGACTTCCAACTGGAGTTATCAGCTTTATTTGGGGGGATATATCAAGATACCGGCCAAAAAGACCATTCAGGATGCCTGCAATATTGTCAAATGTCCGACCGCCAAGCCGGTGACCTTTGATCAGAACTACACGTACGGCATCCGTGCACGGCAGAATGTTGCCACCAACGTCGATCAGAACTGGGCGTACCGGATCAACAATAATTTCCGGGATTACGATGTTTCGAATACCGAATATACTTTTGCCCCCTCGAAATTCATCATGCTGATGGACAGTGCGCTTTACCGTCCGGGAAATGCCAACCACGGCATTCAGGTTTCCAACGTGCCTCTGCTTGGAAACGGCTCTTACGGCAACAAGTATGTCATTCATGCCCGGCATTCCAAACAGGCCAATGTCTGGCGGGCCGACGGCAGTGCCGGAGCAGTCGGGGAAAATGAACTGAAATCCGGTTACGGCGTCAATGACGCAGTGATCTGTGCGGAAAAAATGTGAAATCGAGGTGAAATATGATAAAAAGATTAATGTTAACGAGTTTTCTTCTTCCACTTCTGCTTGCAGCCCAGGTCCAGGTTTACAACGCGGGGATCGGCGGACACAATACCCGGCAGGGAGTAAAACGTATCGACAACGTTTTGCGGCAGTACAAGCCGACCGTGCTGGTCATCGGCTACGGGGCCAATGATTCGGTGAATTCGAAAGCAATCGTCCCGGAACAGGAATTCAAAGACAATCTGGCCGCGATGATCGCGAAAGCCCGGAAAAGCGGGGTCACCGTGATCGTGCTCAACTCCTGCAATCCCTGCATCGACAGCTACCTTTCCGCCAGACACCAATACAAGGATGATCTCAAGCCGTCCGAACGCATAAAGATATACAATAAACTCATCGCCGGGACTGCGTCCGAACAGAATGTCATATTCAACGATTTCCATGCCGCCGTGATGAAGAAAGGCGGCGCGTCCGGTGACAGGGCCAGCCTGATACGCAATGCGGCAAATTCCAGAGTCAAAGACGGTCTGCATCTTACCGCGGAAGGGGCGAAACTTCTCGCGGAAACCGTTGCGGAAGCGCTGGACGGCAAAGTCAAAAACGGCGACCGGATCCTCTGTCTGGGCGACAGCATCACTTACGGGGCCGCGCTTTCCGGCGCAGGGACGGTCACCGGTCAGACGTATCCCGCCTGGCTGAAAACTCTGCTCAACTTCAAATATGGCTGGAGCCGTGAAAAAACGCCGCCACCGTATATTCCGCCGCGCCCGATGCAAATTTCCAACGGAAATTTCGGGTCAGACCATGCCGGAAATGCGCCTTTGGGATGGGCAATAGCGGACGGTTCGGGGACCATGACGGTCATTGCGGACGGGGATCATAAATTCCTCCGCATCACACCCGTGAAAATCGCCTTCTGCCGGACTGTCGGCATTCCGGCGCTGAAGGGGGAATGGCACTTACGGCTGCGGGCCCGGGGAAATGGCAGTTTTCAGCTCATGTGCAGTATGCACGGAGCAAAATACAATACCGCACCACTGAACAAAGGCTGGCTTTCGCTCGAAAGCAATTGGAATAATTTTGAGGTTCCCTTTGAGATCCCTCCCGGGATCCGTTCCTGCTATGTGATAATCCGTGTCCGGGGCAAGGCCGCGGATTTCGACGATATCGCCATCGTTCCGGCGCCCGCGAAGAAACTGCCGTCTTCGGCAAAACTGAAAATTCAAAATGCCGAAATAAGTTTTCTGCATCCGAACCGAGGCGGCGGGGTAAACAGCATAATCAAAGACGGGAAGACGGAATTCCTCAATTTCGAGCCCCGGAAATCCATCTGGTCGATGACGCTGAAGAAAATCGACACCTCCGATCTCAAACTGCCGGAAGTCGCTCCGCTTTTGGTCGATCCCGAACGCGACGACAACGGCAGCGGCAGGAATTCGGAAGACTCGGCGGCCGATCTGCATTTGAGCGCGGACGGGTTCGCCAATACCCAACCGGAACTTAAAACAGACGGCAAAACGGTCGTGATGAGCTGGAAAAATCTCAAGGTCGGCGATGAAAAAGGCGTACTTGACGTTGAGGTCGAGATCAAGACTGCCGAAGACGGCAAGTCCTTTGTTTTCAGCGGCCGTTTCAATAACCGTTCCCGGAAATATACTGTTTTCTACTTCGATTATCCCGCGCTCGGCGGACTCGGCGGAATCAACGGACGGCCGGACCTGGATCATCTTGCGACTCCGTTCTTCAACGGACGCCTGATCCGGAATCCCGTCGAAAAGGGATTATTCAAAAAGAACCGCATCTATCAGCCCAACCGTTCCGGTCACAGCATGCACATGGATGTTTTCTGCAACAGCGGAGACGGGCTTTACCTTGGCGTGCATGATCCCGAACAGTATGCCAAACGGTGGGATATCGCATCCGATCCGAAAAGGGGCGTTTCCTGGGCCGTCCGCAATATTCCGAACAATATGCGGAAGGTTCCGCAGAAATGGGAGATCCCGTATCCGGCTCTGATCCGCACTTTCAACGGCGACTGGTATGACGGCTGTCAGATTTACCGGGACTGGGCAACTGCTCAGTTCTGGTGCAGAGAAGGCAAAACACTGGTCCGCAAAAATCTGCCGCAATGGTTTAAAGATATCGTAGAATGGGGACAATATGTCGGCATCAAACATGCTGCACAGGAACCGATGATGCTTCGTTTTCGCAAAGATTTCCCGCAGT
This sequence comes from Victivallales bacterium, assembly GCA_045639225.1. GTDB lineage: Bacteria > Verrucomicrobiota > Lentisphaeria > Victivallales > UBA1829 > SIG94. The sequence goes on along the minus strand of JAZUCR010000491.1, from coordinate 6,833 downwards.
ATCCGCTGGGCGTTTTTCTGAGCTATTGGGGTACTTGCACCACTTATTTTCATGACCGTGACCCCGACCATTTCCCGCTCACGGAAAACGATCGCCAGGTCATCAAATCGCTCAAGGAGAACGATGTCAGCATCATGGGATATATCCAGTGCATCAGCTGGGCGGATTACAGTCCGAGTTTCAAAAAAGATCCCGAACTGGCGAAAAAGAATCTGGTCCGCAACTATTACGGGCAGTTTATCAAATGGCCCTACAAACGCGTCGAACAGGACCTGATCGCGTATCCCGGTGAAGTGTGGACCAAAGCGCTTGGCGACAATATCGTCAAAATGGCGGAAGCTGGTTTTCGCGCCGCTTATCTGGATTCCGGCAACCATGGCGGCACGTATCTGAATTTCACGCCGTCATGTTCCACGGATTCCGGCGGCGGCACGGGTTACATCAAAGGGCAGCACAAACTTCTTGAGACCCTCCGCGCTCGTGCCCGCAAGATCAATCCGGAATTCTGCTTTACCGCCGAAAGTTTCTGGGAAGGCAACATCGCCCATCTGGACGGCTATCTGGTCTGCAATACGACCAACGCCTATTTGGAAGGAGACCGGGTCACTGCGATCCCGCTGGTGCAGACGGTTTACGGCGATTATTCCATGATGCACAGCGTCTGGCCCAGCCGCTATGACACGGAACGTGACAATGCACTTGGCTATGTTGCGAAAAATGCGCTGGCGCTCTGCTGGGGCGTAACTCCCGGCTGGAATCTTTTCAATTTGCTCTATACGTATGGCAACAAAGAGATCGTTCAGACAACTTCGAAAGCCCGTTATGCCGCGTATGCCGCAGGCAAAAAATATTTTGTTTACGGCCAGCTGCTCCGTCAGCCGGAAATCATTACCGGAATCAAACCTCTGCGGGTCAAGTGGCACCGCAGCTACAGTGCCATGTATCATGATATCCTGATGGATGCAGTGATCGGTACGGTATTTCAGGCTCCGGATGGATCCTATGCGCTGGTGCTTTACAACATTTCCGAGAAGCCGCTGAAAATGAGAGCCGATTTGAAAAAATCTTTGCCTCTGGGCAAATATTCTTATCGGGCGCTGTATCCTGCAGAACAGAAGTTCGAGCCCCGGAATGATCTTGCCGTTGAACTGGAAATTCCCTCCCGTGTGCCGGTCATCATCACGCTGACCAGAGCTGATTCCTGAACCCGGGAACGCGTCCTTATTTTTTGGTTTTCATCCAGATGCACAAAGTGTTTTCCGGATCGAACGGCTTGCCCGCCGAGGCGTAGTCGATCAGATATTGACCATGTTGGTTCATGAGTCCGGCGAGACACGTTTCCGGCGTTTGTGCGAGCTCGAAATCGAGGTCGTTCAACGCGGCATCCGGAGTTCCGAAACGACGGTCCTGGACCATGACCAGCGGACCGCACATCACCGCGGCACGGTCCGCATTGCTCAGGACCCTGATGTTGCGGTCGAAACGGATCACCAGATTTTCCGACCTGCCCCATTTCCGTTCGATCAGACAATATTCGCCGGGGTCGGCGGAAACAGTTTTTCCATTCAGATAAACGGCAGTCTCAGTGCTCCAGGCAGGAATGCGCAGCGCCAGCGTGAATTGTTCCGCTTTCGGCAGCCTCATTTCGAACCGGACATTGAGCGAGGCGGGATAACCGCCGGAGATCCGGAGCTTTCCGGTCTGTCCGGCAGGCGTATCGAACTCGATCTCCGCGTCTTCGTAGAAATTGACGAACAGCGTATCGCCGTGCGTGAAAGCGGCGGTATAAGACGACATGGCGAGCCCTTCCGGGCCCTGCGCGCGGCAGCAGTCATGACCGTCGTACGGCTTTTTGAAACATTTACCGATCTGGTCGGGCGCAGACTGTTTGCAGGAAATCCCGGCCAGCGGCGTCGGATTGACATGCACCCAGCTGGCGCCGTCCACATCCACGCCGCCGAGAATGCCGTTGTAAAGACTTCTTTCGAGCTCGTCGGCGACTTTCGGATCGCCGGTCAGACGCAGAACGCATTCGCAGTAATGCAGCCAGGTCACGGTGACACAGGTCTCGCCGAATCCGCCGCAGTCGGTTTCGAGCTGACGCAGAGCGGTATCGTTCCAGAATTCGCCCACCGGATCTTTGGACCCGCCGACGCCCGTGATGAAGATCTCGCGGTCGCGCACCGCCTCATAAAACGCTTTCACGGCTTTGAGATATTCCGGTTTTCCGGTCTCGGCATACAACTCCGCCAAGCCCTGGAAACAGCTCATCATCTCATAGGCTTTGCCGTTGCCGAGTTCGCGGGGCGGCACCCCCTCGAGGACAGTCTTGAAAATATTGTGTTTTTTCGATCCGCCGCGGGAGACGATCCATTCGGCATATTTCAGGAACTTTTTCTCGCGGGTGATGCGCCAGGTTTCGACCACAGCATCCAGAATGGAGGAGGACGCCAGCCCTTCATGGCAGCCGGAATCCAGGATATCTTTTGCATCGGGTCCGAGCTGGGTCATCAGGTGGCTCAGCAGCCGGCTGCACGCCTCGGGAATCCGCTCGTCGCGTTCGATGAAATTGTAATACCGCGCCAGCGTCAGCAGGACATATTTGCGGCCCCAGACATCCCAGCCGCCGGTCTGCTTTTCAGCCGGATAGGAACTGATGCAGCCGTCGGGCGTCTGCGTGGAAAGCATGTCGTTGACGGTCGACTTGATGATCTGCAGGAGTTCGGGATCGCGGTTGCCGCACCAGGAAAGGATCGCGGAACGGAGCACTTTTCCCCAGAACTCGCAGCGCCAGGCATTGTCGCTTTCATAACGGAAACGGAACGGATCGACCAAGTGAACGTAATCGACCTTTTTCAGGCGGTTGGCAATACTCAGATCCAGCATTTTTCCCAAGGGTCCGGACTGACGGACCTTTCCGGGTCCGAGATGCAGCAAAACCTTTTTTTTCATTTTCATACTCCAACAAATTAAATTATCAGAAAGCCTTGTTTTTTCAGATCACGGATTCAGACGCTCCTTGAAACGGGTGTAAAAAACGGAACCCGTAAGCAGGAACAGTCCGAGCACCAGGAACGCCGCCACTTTATACAGCGCATGCAGCGAGGCCAGGTCGATCAGGAAAATTTTGAGCGTGCAGATTCCGAACAGGACCAGCGCCAGCGTGCGGCAGACCGGATTCCGCCGCAGGATGCCGTAGAGCAGAAGCAGCAGCGCCCAGGCACCCCACCACAGCGAAAGACCGCCGTTCCGGAATCCCGGCAGCAACTCTTGCAGACACCACCACAATTCACCCGAACTGTAGAGGAATAGAAAGCCAAGTCCGACGCAGGAAACGATCATGCAGACCGCGGCATTCAGCTGCGGGAAAAGATCGGGATATTTCCGGCGGGAATACTGCAGCAGCCACACCGCCAGGAAGAGTCCGGCGATCAGCACGCCGATCTCCATCATCCGGTTCTCCAGCGCGGAAAGATAGGTTTCCCTGAGGAACAGCCGATGCATGATCAGATCGCGGATCAGGACCCGGTAGATCGCAATCACGGCACACAAAAGACTGCCGATATACACAACGACCGATCGCAGGTGATTGGCGAGCGCGAGCAGGATCAGGAAGAGGATCATCCAGCCGGACATCACCCAGAGCACGGAAAATTCCAGCGGGATCAGGATCATCAGCGAGCCGGACAAGAACAGCAGCTGGAGGATCGTCCAGTTCGGATCGGTCCGGTTGGCTTTTTTCGCCAGAGGCAGCTGGACCAGCGCCAGAAAACCGGCGAGATAAATACACCACCTCAGCACGTATTCAGACGCAGTGCGAGTCGGGAACCGGCAGGCGGTCAGCAGGAGAAAACCGCCGTGGACCCAGCAATGCAGCAGGATGTCCGGCAGAGCCAGACGTTCTTTCCGGATATTCACGAGCACCAGCGGGATCAGCGCCAGCATGACGAAATTCAGGTTGATGAACCCCTGAAAAATATTCCGGTCGCCGAACCCGGTGTGGATGATCAGTCTGCTTTGCTGCGGGAACCATTCGATCAGCACCAGCATCGCGATGAAATACAAAACGGAAACCTGCCAGTAAAGGATCCGCCAGCTGCGGAAAAACGCGCAGAACAGCACGCCCGCGCCGATCAGCGTGAGATATCCGAGCTGCCATTCGGGGGAGAGACTGCGGCTGTTCAGCAGGAGCGGGACCAGATATCCGCCCGCGGCCGCGATCAGCGCGGGGAAAAGATAATTGCGGCGCGCCGAAAAGAACATGCATAACCCGGTCAGGAGGATCATCGCCGGATACGCCCACGGCACACTGATCAGACCATACAGCCGGACGGCAGTAAAAATGCACAGGAAACCGTCGGCGAAACTCAGGCCGATCAATGCCTTGGCGACGGAGGAATAACGGCCGGAAACCAGACGGAGACCGGCGGCAAACAGCGCGGCGGCGAGCAGGGCCAGAACTGCGACGCGCAGGACCGGCGGAAACAGGCTGTGTTCGATCATGTATTTCGCAAGGAATCCGATGCCCGCAAGCAAGGTCAGAATGGCGAGACGGATCAGCCAGGCCGCCGCCACCGCATATTCGGACGACATGCCGGGTCTCCGGTATTCTTCGCCGACGCAGATCCAGTTCCAGATCCGTTCCAGGACCGTGGCGGAACGACGGTCGAAATCAGCAGAACTTGCGGGTTCGGCGGCAGGCGGAACGGACGGTTTCGGCACCGGCCGGACAGGCGGCGCGGGCGGCGGAGTCTGGACTTTCGGAGGAGCAGCCGCAGGCGTGACCATGGTCTCCGGTTTCGCCGGAGCTTTGAGTTCCCGGCGGAGCTGTTCGAGCGCCGACTGCACTTTGGAGAGTTTGACGAGCATCCAGATAAAAGCGCCGCACTGCAGTAAAAACAACAATACGATCCACTCCTCATCACACATTCGAACCACCTCCCTGCTTTCAAAACAATCTTATGATAATATACTTTCCGCGGTCCGTCTTGTCAAATACGTTCCCGCATGGTTATTTCAGACGCAGATCCTGCCAGGCCTGCGCCAGGATCTTTTCCGAACATTTGACCAGGGGGCGGATCTCCGGGGCGTAAACCGCAATCCGGGTTTCCTCCAGCAATAACAGGAAATCCAGCAGACCGGGGGAATTCTCCACGCCGTGAACGGCCTCCTCGGCGATGCGGTATTTGCGGATGTAGCTTTCCAGCCATTCCCCTTTGAGACGGTCTTTTTCGGGCGAATCGGCGGCGCGGCGGAGCCGGACGGCCAGCGCTTTGAGATAGTGCGCCGTGCGCTCGAACAGTTCCGGCGTGCGGAAAAATCCCGGACGGAAATACAAGTTCAGTTCCGCTTCGGAATCCAAGTCGGCCGGACAGCCTTCCCTGAGCTGGTCGCGGAGACGCTGCACCTCCCGGAGCGGGCGGTCGAGTTCCTGCAGCTGTTCGAACCGTTCCAGCACTTCCTGCGCGACGGAATCGCGGGATTCTTCCAGCCGTCCGGCAAACTCTTCGGCGGAGCGGATCTCCCAGAGGTCGCCGCCCATCGCGGACCGGACCGCCAAGTCGATCACATCCTCTTTCCAATCGGGATAATGCAGGAAAAATTCCAGATTCATCTGCGAGTTCGGCTTGAGGCTGTTCCGCAGCGGTTTGAGGATCTGCGGCAAAGTCTGTTTCCACAAATGGATCAGCGCTTTATCATGCGCTTCCCTCGCCTCGTCTTCGTCGAGGAAAAGTTCGCGGGCGATGCGGTCGCCTTCCAGCGTCAGAGCGGGATAAGCGGGGACCGGATTTTTCGCGGAAAAATCCATGGTGAACGGAAGCGGATCACTGCCGGGCCAGCCGGCGACGGCCGAACAGTGGAATTTCCGCACGGACGGGAGCGCATGGCTGAGCTTGGAATGACTGATCTCGCCGCCGGGGAATTCACGATGGATCCGGACGTGTCCGGAAGCATCTTCGACCGCCAGTTTCATGATGAGATATTCGGGCAGTTCCATCTCCCGGAACAGATCCGGATCGGGCGCGTCGCCGCGGAAATCCCGCAGGAAGCCGCAGAGGGAATCCGCGAGGTCCTGTCCGGTAAAAATCTCGCCCGCGCGGAACTGTTCCATGAACGCGTCGGTCACTTCGTCCAGCGGCATGAACTGTTTCCGCAGGGACTTATTCATGGAGCGCAGCAGGAAACCGACTTTTTCAGCCAGATAACCGGGCACGAGATACTCCATCAGACACGGATCAAGCAGATTCAGCATTTCCTGTTTGATACGGAGCGTGATGCCGTCGTTCTCCTCGCCCGGATCGAAAACATAACGGAGCGGGAAACGCATGCCGGAAGCGGTCAGGAAATCGGGATAATCGTCTTCATGGAGTTCATCGAACGGAATCAGGACCATGTCGTCCGGATCGGGCGAATAATCGCGGTGATTCTTCTGCCAGTCCTCTTTCAGGGCGCGGACCGAATGGATCTCCGGCGGCAGAACTTTTTCGAAATGATCAATAATAGACTGCAGGTCGAGCAGGGCGTCGGGCCGACGCATCTTGATCTCCAGCAGGCGCAAATCCTGCAGGATGGAATTAAAGCCGTCCAGCCAGGAACCGGGCAGCCGGGCCAGACCGGAGGCCAGACCTTCGCGGATAAAGACCTGACGGGCCTCGTCCGGGCGGACTTTGGCATAGTGACAGCGGCGTCCGGGATGGATCAGCAGCTGACCGGCCATGACGCGTTCGCGGGCATAGACGAAACCGCTGTCGGCATCCCAGTGGATGAGGTCGTAAGTCCGGGAACAGATGTGGGGCGCGGTCTCTTCCAGCCAGCGCGGCTCCACGACTGCA
>JAZUCR010000490.1:0-7915 GCA_045639225.1 Victivallales bacterium | reverse complement strand
AGTACGGCTCGCCCAGCGAATTGGTGCTGTGCGAGGCGAACACCGCAAACTGATCGACTCCGATGGCGGCGAAGCGCTTCTTTGCATCGAACTCTTTCCAGAACGAACGATAGGCGAAAAACGGCTTTTCCCGCTTCCGAGTCTGCGCTGTCTGTCTTTCATTCTTCATTTTGAACCACATTCAACTCCGTTAATAATGGTTTCCTTCTGAGCTAATATCAAAAATGTTTTGGCTCTTGAAATTTACATTTGCTATTGAAAAAAGAACTCTCTTTTTCGCGTGTCGGAACAGTGCCGCCGATAAGGAGAACAGGCGGAATTTTCAGACATTCCGGATACGAGGCGGTTTCCGTGGGATTCAATACGATCTCCAGCGCCTTGCGTCCGATCTCCTCCACCGGCTGGCGGATCGTGGTCAGAACCGGGGAAACAAACCTCGATAACGTCATGCCGTCGAATCCGATGATCGAAAGGTCGTCCGGAATGCGCACGCCCATATCCGGCAGGGCATACATCGCCGAAACCGCAATGTTGTCGGCAACGATGAACAGACTGTCCGCTTTTTTCAGGGCCGGCAGATGTTTTTTCAGAAATTCATCGAAATGGTCTTCTTCCTCAACGGTGGAAACATTCAGGATCCGTTCCGGCGGCAAAGGAATGCCCGCCTGATCCAGAATATTACGGAATCCGTTAAGACGTTCTCCGAACGGCGGATACACGCGGATAGCATCGCCGAATCCAACGTACACCGGTTTCCGGTGTCCGGATTCGATCAAAGTTCGCGCCGCCAGCTGGCCGCCGCAGTAGCAATCGGTTTTGACGCAATGGGGAATGCCCTGGCGGGGACAATCCACGCAGATGGCATTCGGATGTCTGATCTCGGTCAGATATTTTTCGAATCCGGGGGTGAATTCGCCGAGGATGAGGCCGTCGTATTCAAGCTGTTTGCGGAAAAAGTTCGCCGCCATGGCGGGGATGGAAAGCGAAATGTAATCGAGCTGAACATTGCGGTTCGCTGCGCTTTCGGTGATCGACCGGAATATTTCGAAGTAGATCGGGTTGGTATGGTTGATGGGCGAGGTGTCGACCCAGGCGATGCGGCGGAGCGGTTCGCGTTGTTTCCGCAAGGCTTCCGGATTGACCTGGCTGGGACGGCCGTTCTGTTTGATGATGATCCCGTCCTGTTCGAGCTCGCGCAGGGCGGTGCGGACGGTATTGCGTCCGATGCCGAGGCGCCGCCCGAGTTCCTGTTCGGACGGGAGCATGAGATTTTCGGCCAGTCCGCCGGAAAGGATGGCATCGAGGATGCGTTCCCTCGCGGTATTGTATTTCAGCTTTTTATTTTCCAGAATCATGATGACCTATCCCATACCTGTTCCATTGTGTAAGATACACTGGAAACGGAGGAAATCAAGAGCGGAAAAGAAAAAAAGTGAAAAATTTTTCTTTTCCGCGGACTTTTTACGGAGAAGACGGAGAAGACGGAGAATACGGAGTGCGCGAAAGGCGGAGAAGACGGAGTGCGCGGAAGATGGAGAAAGACGGAGAAGACGGAGAATACGGAGTGCGCGGAAGACGAGATTGCGGAGAAGACGGAGAAGACGGAGTGCGCGGAAGACGAGATTGCGGAGAAGACAGAGAATACGGAGAAGACGGAGAAAACGGAGTGCGCGGAAGATGGAGAAGACGGGAATCCAGTCTTACAGGTTGCGTTTTTCTCTGCGTATCTGGTGCATGCGCTCGGAAAAACCGCCTTCTTCTATAAATTTTTTGGTTTTTTCTTCAATCTGCCGTCTGAGAAAATAGACTGCGGACGCAATCAACAGCAGCGTTGCATTGGCGACCAATATAGACTTATATGGAGTCTCAGGATAGGTCTTTACGTTCGTTGCAGAACTTTCAGCCCAACGGATGAAAGCCTTGAATCCAGCCCGGTCGGCAATCCGGCGGGCGACAAATTCCTGATAAAGCGGAGAAGCTTTTGTCCATTCCGATGAATTGTGTTGTCTCAAGTAATCCTGATAATCCAGGCGGAGTTCTTCCAGAGAAGCCCGTGACACATTGTATAAGTTCAGTTCCATCCGAACTGAAGTTGCGGCATCTATCGAACCCTCTGCTATATTTTGAACTCCGGAACGTGCCGCCTGAACCATTTGATCGCGGGTTCTGGATTGCAGGGGAATATACAATTCGGTAAAAGGCACGGTTATATCGTAAATCAGCTGAGACAATTGGAAGGACTTCAATTTCCGGTATCCGCCAGACGGCAAAACCAATGCTGGAGTTTTTTCAGTATTCATACAATCATCTGTCTGTATAATTCGTTGTTTTGAATGCAATATAATCTGGATTAGAAAAAAGTCAAATGGATAATCTTGGATCCTCGAGCCATATCTCGTCTTCCGCGTCCTCCGTCTTCTCCGTCTTCTCCGTCTTCTCCGTAAGAGTTCGCGTTTCCCTTGGGTAGTCCGGCGTCCCTCGTATATCGCGTTCTCCGTCTTCTCCGTCTTCTCCGTCTTCTCCGTAAGAGTTCGCGGGCTCCCTGCCTCCTTTTTCTCCATTCCAGTTCCCGCTCTGCCGGATATTTTCCGTTCGGGGGTTTGATTAATCGGTTTCCTCAATGTATATTATCAGGTAAAAACGAAACCGGAAGGCGAGGAAAGAATACGATGAATCAATTTGTAACCGGACTCGGACTGCTGATGTCCGCCTGTCTGCTGCCCGCGGCTGCGGCTCAGGATGCGGAACTTCATCCGGAACAATCCAGGCAGGAACAGCGTTTTGCCGGGGTGTTTCCGCCGGGAGTCAAGACCATTGCCTGCATCACGCCGGCATCTTATCCGGGCAGTTCGTCTCACCGCCGCTGTCCGAAACTGCTGAAAAAGGCCGGCTATAAAGTCAAAGTCTTTCCGCATTCGTTCGACAAGCCCCAGCCGGGGAAAAGATATGCGCCGCTCGAAGGACGGCTGGAGGATTTTTATGCCGCGTGGAACGATCCGGAAGTGGATTTCATTCTGTGCTTCCGCGGGGGCGGCGGCAGCCAGGGTCTGGTAACGGCGCTCGACCTGAAAAAACTGAAAAAACGCGATAACCTGTATCTGCAGGGCTACAGCGATGTCACCCACGTCATCAGCTGGATGCTGGCGAAGGGTTACGGCCGTCCGGTCGCCGGCCCTATGTGCGGTTCCCTGGTCGGCATCACCCCGGAATGTCTCCGCGAGATGAAAGCGATGCATCATGGCGAACAGGTTGGGCCGGTCCCGGTCAAAAAGATGATCGGCGGAGATGCGTCCGGTCTGGCTTACGCCGGTTCGCTGGGCCGGATGTCCGAGATCGCCCAGTCCGATTACCGTCCTTCGATGGCCGGACGGATCGTGTTCATCGAATCGGTCGGCACCCCGACGGAGAAGATCCGGAGTTTTCTGCAGATCCTGGTGGACCGGGAATTCTGCAAAGGAGCTTCCGCGGTGGTATATGGCCAGTTCATCCGCTGCGGCGAAAAGGCGGAGGTGGATGCCGTGCTGGAGGAATTCGCCCCGAAATTCGGAGTTCCGGTCTACCAGGACTTCCCGTTCGGTCATTCTCCGCAGTGCTACACACTCGATTTTTCCCGCCGGGCGGAGATCAAAGACGGCAAGATCACTTTCCCCGCGGTGGAAGCATCCGGAAAATGAACTTTAACTGAAATTGAGTTTATCGAAATACGGAACAAGGAGGAATTATGAATCGTTTTCTGATCATGCTGGGCTCGGTGCTGAGCCTGATCCCGGGTCTGACCGCTGCCCAGGATGCGGAACTTCATCCGGAAAAATCCAAACAGGAAGACCGTTTTGCCGGGGTGTTTCCGCCGGGCGTCAAAAACATCGCCTGCATTACGCCTGCCTCTTATCCGGGCAGCCCGTCACACCGACGCGGAATTGTTCTGATGAAAAAGGCAGGGTATAAAGTCAAGGTCATGCCCCATGCTTTCACCAAGCCGGCGAAAGGCGAGAAGGCTGCTCCGGTCGAGGGACGGCTGGCCGATTTCTATGCCGCATGGAACGATCCGGAAGTCGATATGATCCTGTGCATCCGCGGGGGCAGGGGATGCCGTGAACTGCTGGCGGCTCTGGACTGGAACAAGCTGAAAAAACGCGACAATCTGTATCTGCAGGGCTACAGCGACGTCACCCAGATCACCGCCGCTATGCTGGCGAAAGGTTACGGCCGTCCGGTCGCCGGACCGATGAGCGGATCCATGTCGGGTCTGCAGCAGGTCTGCATCGACGAGATGAAAGCCATGCATCACGGCGAACAGGTCGGCCCCGTTCCGGTCAAAAAGATGAAGGGCGCCGACTGTTCCGGCATGGCCTTTGCCGGACTGCTGAGCCGCCTGGCGTGGGTTGCCCAGTCCGATTATTGTCCTTCGATGGCCGGGAGGATCATCTTCATCGAAGTTGTGAGTTCCACACCGGAAAAAATGCGTGAGGATTTTCAGACCCTGCTGGACCGGAAATTTTTCGATGGAGCGGCAGGCGTGGTGTTCTGTCATTTCCTGCGCAGCGGCAAACCCGCCGAGATGGAAGCGGCGATGAATGAATTCGCCTCGAAACTCAGCGTGCCGGTCTACCGCGGATTCCCGTTCGGACATTCATCCCTCTGCTATACGATCGATTTCTCCCGCCGGGTGGAGATCAAAGACAGCAAGGTCACTTTTCTCGCCGCGCAGCCGGCGGCCAAGTGAGCTGAAAACGAAGGAGAGACAGGATCATGGCGGAATTGAGACAGCTTCCCGGTTCGGGGACCCATCTGCTGCTGCATTGCGGTGATATTCTGGAATTCCGGCTGGAATGTCCGGAACCGGTCCGCGGCAAGGCGTATCTGCGCACGAATCTCGGCAATGCGGGGTATCACCGCAAGGAGATCATCGAGCATGTGGAAGATGAGATCACGCCCGGTTTTCAGGACTGGAACAATCTCCCGATGGAGAAGATCGACGATTTCAGCTGGAAGATCCGCCTGATGCTGACCGAAGAGGGGCATTTCGAAGGCAAATGCTTCATCTACAATTCCGAGACGATGGAAGAGCCGTTCTGGGTTTCCGGCGACAATGTCCATATCAATGTGGAACCGGCTGCCTACTGCTGCGCCAACGGCGTTTACTGCGCGTTCGTCCGGCAGTTCGGCGGCAACAAGAACAAGGCGGTTTCCGATTTGCCGTCGGGGACTGTTCAGGACGACCTGACGAAGCTGGACAAGCAGGGCTACAGCGTCATTCCGCCGTCCGGCACTTTCCGCGATCTGATCAAGGAGCTGGACCATATTTTCGATGATCTGCACTGCCGGATCCTGCATCTGCTGCCGATCCACCCCGGGCCGACCGTATACGGCCGCATGGGACGTTTCGGCAGTCCGTATGCCGCGCTGGATTTCACCGGAGTCAATCCCGAGCTGGCGCAGTTCGACCGGAAAGCGACGCCGCTGGACCAGTTCCGCGAGCTGATCGATGCCGTCCACGTGAAAGGCGGCAAAATCTTCATCGACATCGCGATCAATCATACCGGCTGGGCGGCCAAACTGCATGAGACCCATCCCGAATGGCTGGTGCGCGATTCCGACGGTTCGATCCATTCGCCCGGCGCCTGGGGCGTTACCTGGGGCGACCTGACCGAGCTGGATCATTCCAAACTCGAGCTGTGGAAATATCTGGCCGGCGTGTTCCGTTACTGGTGCGTGCGCGGGGTGGACGGTTTCCGGTGCGATGCCGCCTACATGATCCCGGTGCCCGCCTGGGAATATATCGTGGCGAAGATCCGCGAGGAATTCCCGGAAACGATCTTTCTGCTGGAAGGTCTCGGCGGCGAGCCTGCGGTGACCACGAAACTGCTCAATTTCGCCAATATGAACTGGGCGTATTCCGAACTGTTCCAGAATTATACCCGCAGTCAGATCGAAGGATATCTGAATTATGCCTTGCAGCAGAGTGCGGGGGACGGCCTGATGATCCATTATGCGGAAACGCACGACAATCTCCGGCTGGCTGCAACCTCGAACGAATATGCCAAAATGCGTACTGCGCTGTCCGCATTGACCTCGTTCAACGGTGCATTCGGATTCACCAACGGCGTGGAATGGTTCGCCCGCGAAAAGATCGACGTGCATGAAAATTCCGCCCTCAACTGGGGCGCGGCCGAAAATCAGGTCGCTCATATCCGCCGACTCAATACGATCCTCGCCGAAATGCCCTGTTTCCACAGCGGCGCGGGTTCGGCTTTCATCAACAGTCATGCGGACAACTGTCTGCTGCTCGGTCGTACCGATGCCGAGGGCGGCAATCCCGTCCTGATCGCGGTCAATCTGGATCCCCGCCGCAGCGCCACGGTCAGCTGGAATATCTATTCCGCACCGTTCGATGCCAATACTCTCTATGACCTGCTTACCGGCAAGGTATTCGAACTCACCCGGGAACCGGGCGGCAAACGTTCCCTGCTGCTTCCCGGCGGCGCGGTATTCTGTCTGACGCCCGACCGGAAACAGGTCAAGGCGGTCGAAGAAGCCGAAGAACGCAGTCTGCTGTATCCGAAACGGATCGTTCTGCAGGAAGCCGCGGCGGCCGTCGCGCGTGCGATCGTCTGCAAAAACGGCTCGATCCTGGCGGATGACGATCTGCCGGATTTGAATCAGCTGGCGGAAAAGCTGCTGGCGTCGCCGGAAGATTTTCTGCGCGACCTGTATGGCAAAGATTTGCCGACTCCGGTCGTGATCTGGCGGATGCCTCAGGATATCAACCGGCGCGTCATGGTGCCGCCGGGACATTATCTGCTGATCAAATCCGCCGGGGTCATCCGGGCGGGACTGCTTTATCAGAACAAGGTCCATGCCTACTTCAACGCTCTGCCTGCGAAGGACGGTTCGTATTTCCTGCTGATCGATCCGGTGAAGGCACCCTCGAAGCCCGAAGACGCCACGCTGCATACTACGGTGTTTGCCCAGTCCGGCCCGAAGCGGCTCGTGGGTCATATTACCTTCCTGCCGAAAGATGTGCCGTATCTGCAGACCGGTCTGGTCCGCCGGGAATTTCACCGTGCGAAATTCCATTTCATGCGGGGCAACGGCCGCGGGGCTTTGCTGTGGCATACCATCGAACCTGGCGAACTGCGCAGCCGGTATGACGCCGTACTGCTCGCCAATCTGAACCCCGATTATCCCGAGAACCGTCATATCATGCTCCGGCGCTTCCGCATCTGGAGCATCTACCATGCCAAACAGCAGGAGTTCATTGCCGACTGCATGACCGATTTTCACTTGGACGACAATGGTGCCGGCGTCTGGAATTTCGAGATCCCGGTCGGCAACGGTCTGTTCACCGACATTTCCATGAAACTGTCGCTGATCCCGGATACCAACGCGGTCCAGCTGACCTTGCAGCGGCATGGCGATTTGAACCGGGAACGCCGTCTGGGCGACGGTCATCCGATCCGTCTGCTCATCCGGCCCGACCTGGAAGACCGCTCGTTCCATGACAGCACCAAAGCTTCCGCGGGTCCGGAACGGATCTGGCCCGGCAAAATCAAGGCCGGACCGCGCAATTTCACTTTCGCTCCGGCCGCCGACCGTATTCTTTCCATTACCGCGAACAAGGGACATTTCGTCCGCTCCGACGAATGGAAATACATGGTCTGGCAGGAAAATGAAGCCGCCCGCGGACTGGATCCCTATACCGATCTCTACAGTCCGGGCTATTTCGAACTGATCCTGAACGGCAGCGAAACTGCCGTGCTGATCGGCCAGGTCATGACCTCGCCGGACGATGCCCGGATCATGCCTTGTCCCGCCCCGCTGGAAAAACTCCAGTTCAAAGATCAGACGCCGATGGAAAAAGCCTTGCGCGATTCGCTGGCTCAGTTCATCGTGAAACGCGATCAGTTCAAGACCG
>JAZUCR010000489.1:0-4738 GCA_045639225.1 Victivallales bacterium | reverse complement strand
CTTTCACCTTTCATCTTTCATCTTTTATCTTTTATCTTTCATCGCCAATCTTCCCAATCTTCCCGCGTTCGCTTGTATTTTATGAATTAGATGCTATCTTAACACAGTCAAAACAGGCGGATGGCCTGAAAAAGAAAATACAGAAAAACATAACTACAGGATCCGGAGGAAATTATGATATACGGAACGAAAATATGGATGGCGGTGGTGACCGCAGCGGTGATACAGTTTGCAGCATTCGGACAGAATGGCGGTTCAGGCCGCGGCAGGTTCTTTCTCGTCGATCAGCGGACCCAGATGCCCGTGGTAAGCTGCGCGGTGCCGCGGAACTGGATGGCCGGCGGCAAAACCACGTGGACCACGCAGCGGAATCTTCCCGTAAACTGGTATGTGTGGTCGCTCTCGCCGGATCAGCAAACCAAGATCATCTTCTCCTCGCAAATGGTGCTTCCCGCCACGGGTCGGCTCCGTCAAGTGCCGTTTCTCCGGAATCCGGCAATACTCGCCAATGCGCTGGCTCAAGGTGCTCAGCGTGACCATAATGTGAGCGGGATCCGGCTCGTCCATGCTCAATTCATCCAGCGGCAGCCCGACCAGGATCTGATCAATGCCCGGATCCGGCAGGCCCGCGAACGCGGCATCCGGCCGACCGATATGATCTTCACCGAACTGGCCATCCGTTTTGAGGGCGACCGCAATGGCCGGAAGATTTCCGTGATTTTCTCGCTGCCGATACTGGGTATGGAAAACCGTCCCGGCATGAGTTACGTCTCGATCGCCGAAGTGCTCCTGCCGACCTCGTTCAGTTGTCCCGCGGGTGCGGAGAATGCGGTGCAGCAGACACTCCGGCAGATCGTCGGCAGCATGCAAATGAATCCCGGCTTCATTGCCCTGACCAACCAGATCACCGAACGCCGCGTCAACGAATGGATCCGGATCCAGAACGAGATACACGACCGGCAGATGCAAGCGGCATCATCAGCCTCCAAAACCCAGGAAAAAGTGCGTAACATGTGGTCGGAATACATCCGTGACGTGGATACCGTCACCAATCCGGGAACGGGTCAGAAGATGCTGGTGGACAGCCGTTACGACCATGCCTGGATCAACACGGAAGGCGAAGTGATCTATCACAATTCCGGGTTCAATACGCCCAACGCCTCCACGGCGACTTTCGATCCCAACAGCAATGCATTGTTCAACCGCACCAGCTGGCAGAAACTGAAATAAGCCCGGTCCCCGCGGTCCCTCGCGTTCCTCAGAAAGAGTAAGAAAAGTATCAGTTTAAAACAATGCAGCTAGACTAAGGATGTTGAAGACATTCTTAAGCTTACGTCAAATGGCGCAAAAAAACGATCGACATATTTTTCCGCAATGCGCTAGCTTTCATTTTTTAAAAAGGTGTAAATTACCATGGAGGTCCAAGCATGAAAATCGCGGACTCATGTAAAAACAACGAAGTCTTCCAGCATTTCGGACATACGCCGGAATTTGCGGTCTTCACGGTCGAAGAAAACAAGGTCGTTTCGAAACGGATCTTGTCCTGCGGCGGAACCGGACACGGAGCGCTGGCGGGGCTGCTGAAGGAAGGCAGAGTGGATCTGCTGATCTGCGGCGGCATCGGCGGCGGAGCGCAGATGGCACTGGCGGAAGCCGGTATCCGGCTGATCGGCGGTGCGGCGGGCAATGTGGATGAGGTCGTCGCCGCTTTTCTGAAAGGCGAACTCAGCGTCAATCCGGATTTCCAGTGTCACCACCATGACGGGGATGCCGGTCACAAATGCGGAGAGAACCACTGCGGGAACGGGCATTGCCGCTGATATCATTTTCAAGGAAAATGGTTTATTTTTTTCATTGTGGTATGGCAAAATCGAAAAAACAATGTATATTACGCAATTTCCGTTTTCGGACTTGCTGAAACAAATATGAGGTAAGAAACATGGCAGTTCAGGTTGCGGTTTTGGCCATTCAACTGGGGATCATCCTGGTTGCGGCGCGTTTTTTCGGTATGATGGCTTCCAAAGTGAAGGTTCCCCCGGTGATGGGTGAACTGCTGGCGGGGATCCTGCTGGGACCTTACTGTCTGGGGTCGCTGTCTCTCGGCATACCCCACTTCGAACACGGTCTCTTTCCGCTGATCGCCAACCAGAGCGTTCCCATGGATGCAAAGCTTTACAGCATCGCCACGCTGGGTTCGATCCTGCTGCTGTTCGTCTCCGGACTCGAAACCGATGTCCGCACCTTCTTCAAATATTCGATCGTGGGCACGGTGGTCGGCATCGGCGGCGTGGTCTGTTCGTTTTTCTGCGGCGCTGCCGTCGGCTGCATGCTCGGCTGGGCTTTCATGGACCCGCGCACGCTGTTTCTGGGGATTCTCTGCACGGCAACCAGCGTCGGCATCTCCGCGCGGATCCTCTCCGAACATAAGGCAATGGGTTCACCCGAGGGCGTGACCATCATGGCGGCGGCGGTAATCGACGATGTGCTGGGGATCATCTGCCTCGCCGTCGTGGTCGGCCTCGCGAGCGTGGAATTGAACGGAGGCAGTATGTCATGGGCCGCGATTGCCGGAATCTCCGCGAAAAGTTTCGGTGTCTGGCTGGGTTTCACCGCCATCGGACTGCTGCTTTCGCGCCGCATTGCGGGCTTCCTCAAACTGTTCAAATCGTCGCGGGTATTTGCGGTGATCGCGTTCGGACTTTCCCTGATCCTGGCGGGATTGTTCGAACAGGCCGGTCTGGCAATGATCGTCGGCGCCTTTGTCATGGGCCTCAGCCTTTCCAAAACCGACATCTCCTTCAAGATCCGCGATAAACTGGATCCGATCTACAACTTCCTGGTTCCGGTTTTCTTTGTCGTCATGGGCATGCTGGTGGATGTCCGCGTCCTGAAAGATCCGCAGGTCCTGATGATCGGTCTGCTGTTTTCGGCCATGGCGATCATCGGCAAGGTGGTCGGCTGTTTCTTCCCCGCGCTGCTGATGAATTTCAATCTGGTCGGCAGTCTGCGCATCGGCGTCGGCATGGTGCCCCGCTGCGAAGTCGTGCTGATCATCGCCGGCATCGCCGCCACCAGCATGATGAAAAATCCGGCGCTGGAAAAGGCTTCGGAGGCCGTCGGGAACCTGCCGCAGGTGGTTCCGATTTTCGACAGCAAACTTTTCGGCGTCGCCATCATCATGACACTGGTGACCGCCCTGCTTGCGCCGCCGCTCCTCAATATGGCACTTTCCATCCGGAAAAAGGGCATCCGCCGCGAAGTTCGGGACGCCACGGAAATCACGACGAGCTTTTCTTTCCCCAACGAGGCGATCACGTTATCGGTCCTCAACACCATTCTGGACCTGTTCACGCATGACGGATTCATGCACTCCGTTTATTCCAAGGGGATCCGGGTCATCCAGTTCCGCCGGGACAACACCCAGTTTTCCCTGCAGCTCAAGCACACGACCCTGACTTTCACCTCCAATACCGCGGATGTCCCGCTGGTCAAAGCAGCCGTCTATGAGGCGATCGTGGAACTCCACCAGTCGCTTTCCGATCTGCGCCAGCTCGCCAAACCGGAAAATATCAAGAACGAACTTTTCATCAACACCGAAACCAAACCGACCAACCGGGAAACCGCCCTGCTGTCCAAAGTCATTGCCGAGGACAACATCATTGTCGGACTCAAAGCGACAAACAAAGAGGAAGTCTTCCGGGAACTGCTGGAAACCATCGACAGCCATTGCCATCTCCATGACAAGGAGCTCTGCAGCCGGGACCTGATGGAACGCGAGCAGCAGATGTCCACCTACCAGGGGGACGGCATCGCCATGCCGCACGCCCGGACCACAGGCACGGACAAGTTCATCTCCGCCATCGGGATCAAGCCGGAAGGCATCCAGTATGATGGCGATTCCGACAGCCGGGCTCAGATTGTCATTCTGTCCCTCTGTCCCCGTTACGAGTCGGGTCCCTACCTCCAGTTCATCGCGCAAATCGCGAAGATCCTCTCTGACAAGGTCAAACGTCAGGCGCTCATTTCCGCGAAGGATGCACAGGAAGTCAAGGAGATCATCACCCGCAAGGCCTGAGGTGGAAATGATAAACGATAAAGTTACGATCCGGCGTTTTGTTCCTGCGGATGCCGGAGCGGTTCAAAACATCATCCATCGCGGTCTGCGGGAGATCAACGGCAAGGATTACCCGGCAAAGCGCATCGAAGAATACTGCGGTTATTTCACTGTTGAAAAAATCAGAAGTCAGGCGGAAACGGCTCACATGTATGTGGCGGTGTCCGATGATGGGAAAGTGGTTGGAACAGGTACGATCGCAGCGTTCTGGGGAAGCGAAACGGAAAGCATTCTGTTGACGATTTACGTTCTGCCGGATCTGATCGGGCAAGGCATCGGCACGGCGGTCATCCATGCACTCGAAAAGGACGAATATTTTCTGCGGGCGAAGCGCATAGAGATCCCGTCATCCGTTACCGCCGTGAACTTCTACCGGAAGATGGGATACGGTTTCAAAGACGGCGGCGAACCGGATGAAGAAGGTCTGGTCCGCATGGAAAAACGGAAATAGAAATAACTCCCAGTTTCCCGTTATTTTTGTCTTTCGATCTTTCCGTCTTCCATGGCCCAGATGCGGTCGAAGACATCGATTGCCCGGTGATCGTGCGTCACGACCAGCACCCCCGCATCATGCTTTCTGGCCGCGTCGCGCAGAAGTTCCATCACCTTGCGTCCCATGGCACT
>JAZUCR010000488.1:0-8559 GCA_045639225.1 Victivallales bacterium | reverse complement strand
TACGAGCTCAAGGAACTGCCCGCCATGCCCGTCGTGCGTTATGATTATCAGCTTACGCAATCCGAACGGGAGGCGGTGATCAAGGCGGCGGTCAAAGCCGGATACCGCTTTGTTTCGCCGCCGAATCCGGAATCGCCCATCGAAGGGATCAACAGCAAAGGCAGCAAGGCGGTCTATGACTGGATCTCCGGAATGGGCGCGAAAGTCCGGATCTGGACCGCAGGCAGCTATGCCCAGGGCACTGGAGGCTGGATCATCAACCACCATCCGGAATGGTTCGTCCGCGATGAAAAAGGCAGCATCTTCAATTATTTCCGCAAATATCCGGTGATCGACATCAACAACGCGGAATTCCGGAAATGGTGCAAGGGCATCTACAAAGACGCGATCGGTCACGGTGTGCGCTGGTTCTACCGCGACATGGACGGAGCCGCCGCCAATACGGTGAACTACGCGCTGAAGGAAAGTCCGTGGCCGGGTCGTTCGCAGGCGGAAATGTATAAGTTTTTCCACGATAACGGCGCCAGGGTGGGGGTCGAAGGCATGAATCCGCTGGTGCTCGATGAATATTGGTACCGGGCGAACTTGTATACGCCTTTCGCCGGACGGGAATTCGCGCTGACGGGGCATCAGCCCAACGGCGACATCGTGGGCGGACTGGGACTGGATCCCATGCGCACCGGCATGTATGGATGTTTCATGATGTATGAATTTTCCGGGACGGCGTTCAATTTCGACCGGGTGTTGGGCGAAGCCGAACGCGGCCGCCGCAGTGCCGCATTGGCTCCGAAATTCAACGCGGCGCTGGATTTCGTCGGCATGCCGTACATCCGCGAATGTGAATTCGGCACTGTCTGGTATGGCAAAGGCGGCGCGGTGATGTTCTTCTGGAATCCGGTGAAGAAACTGACGCTCAAGTTGCCGGAAGGCTGGAAGGTCCGGGGTGCCGCAGGTAGTGTGCTTGCCGACATACCCGGCGACAGCATCGTTTACATTGACAGAAAGTAATGGAAACTGAGTTTCAGATCAACAATAAATCATTCTGGAGGAGACGAATCATGCTGAAACGATATTTGTCCTTTGCCGCACTGGCCATGACTTTGGCGGTCCACGCCGGAACCTTCCGGATCGAAGGGGAAGACCTGACCGCATCCCAGGGGAAAACGCAGATCGGACAGCATGCCCGGGATTATTCCAACGGCAAAATGGTTCTGGCACTGTCACGGAAAACGGTCATGTCCGGAAGTTACCAGCTGGACAAGGCGGGGAAATACCAGGTATGGGTCCGCACTTTGACGCAAGGCGGCAAATGGCGGAACGGGGAACTCTCCATCAACGGACAGCCGCTCGGCATCTTCGGCGACGAGCCGCTGAAAGACGGGGAAAAGGCGCACTGGCACTGGGTCAGGCTCAAAGATGCGGACTTGCCCGCCGGAAAAATCGAACTCAGCGTCTTTTCCAAAATGGGATATGTCCGGATCGATGCGGTCATTCTGACCGATGAAAAAAACTATACCCCTCCGGAAAAACCGGCGGATATCGTGAAGGTCCCTGCCCTGCCGTCCGATGATCCGGCCGCCGGTCTGGAAAAACTGCCGAACCCGACCGGCAAAGGGGAAAAGATCCTGCTCTTCCACGGCAGCCGTCCCTGGGTGGGCAAAGGTACCGCCGCTATGCTCGCAAAATGCGGCAGCTGCGTGACCCTGCTGGATTCCACTTATCTGGACGGCATGGGCGGCGCTTCCATCAAGACGTTCCTGACCGATCTGGTCGAACCGAAAGCCAAGGACGGCATCACCCCGGCGATGCTCCGGCTGGCCGAATACAAGCTGGTCATCATCACGGGCATCCCGGCGGACATGCAGAAAAAGATGTTCACGCCCGAACGGATCGAAAAACTGAAAGCATACGTCAAAAACGGCGGGACTCTGATGGTCACCTACTGCACTCCTTCCGCGTTCGGCGATCTGCTGCCAGTCCAGCAGGGAAAAATGGTCAAGAAAATCGCCGGTCTGACGGTCAAAAAACCGGACAGTAAAAATTTTCGAGTCCTGCCCGGAGAATGGCCGCTGTTCGGCGGGTTCCGGGAAGTGAAACTGGATCCGAAAGCGGAAGTCCTGATTCCGATCATCGACAAAGAAGGGAAAAACGTCGGCATTCTGGCGGCGGTTAAACCATATGGAAAAGGGAAAGTCCTGTATTTCAATGAAAACTGGGACCGCAAGGCCGGACTGCGTCAGTTCATGACCTGGGCATACGGGAAAGCATTGTTCGCGGCGTTGGCGGCGGAAGTCTCCGGCATCCCGCTGGATCCCGCCCAGGCAGTCTATCCGGTGCCCGACCCGCCGGCAAGAAAGCAGCACGATTCGCTTGCCGTCACGCTCCGCCAGCCGGTCATGGAAATATCGGATCTGAAGGGAAAGGTTTCCGTCAAGGACGATACGATCCGCTTTGACAACGGGATCCGGATGACGGTCAATAAGGACGGTACTTTGAACGTTTTCTGGGAAAATGCATCGGAACCTTATGTGACCGAACTGGCGGCGCCGAAACTGGTATTCTCGGGCAAGCTGGCGGATATCGATGCCTCCACCTCCGAACTGTCGGCCAGCCGCACCGAAGGGAAAACGGTTTCCGGGGACTGGAAACTGGAGAAGATCGAACCATCCGGGGAAACGGTCAAGCTGATTTACAGCACGGATGACGGAACGGTTCTGGAATGGGAATTCAAAGCGGGGACGCTCCGGCTGGAAGACCGCACGTTCACCGCCTTTGCGGAACGGGCGAAAATCGTGAAATCACCGAAAATGATCGAATCGCTGAAAGTGAACTCACTGCTGGCGCTGGGGAAGGATACGGCAAACCATATGGTCCGCCGGATGTCCTGTTATTCTCCGCCGCGGGGGTATGTGGAATTCGATTTTTCGGGAAAACAGAAAGCGGACACGTGGAGCTGGGGATTCTTCGGCAGCGGCCAGCCGTTCACCTGGGTCTGCGCGCCGTCCGGAGTCTACTCCGAATTTGTCGAAGAACCGGTCCCGGCCAGTCCCCGGCTGGTCATCGAGGCGGGAGAAAAACGGATTCAGCAGAGCATGAATCTGCGGGCGGGTTACCGTACGGCTCCGGTCCAGTTGCCGTATGACTGGCCTCCGCTCTCGCCGGGCGCGGAAAAAGACAACAACGAATGGATGGCGATGTATCAGTTCCAGCGGAAAAACCTGCGGGCCAAAGCCGGTTTGCAAGCCATTGCACCGGTTCCGACCGCGACCTGGCAGAATGTCTGTTCTCAGGAACAGATCGATGCGGCGATCAGAACGGCCGGGAAACTCGGATTCAAACGCATGGCGCTCCCGCTGTGTCCGAGTCCGATCGAGGGGGTCGACAATCCCCGCCTGATGGCACGGTATAAGATGATCCGCGAAAACGGACTGATCCCGTTCCCGTGGACCGCCGGCGACTACTGCCACGGCGACAGCGAAATGATTTTCCGGGAACACAAAGACTGGTTCGTCCGGAATCTGCAGGGCAAGATCCATGCCTACTCCAATGTCCACCCGGTCATCGACCTGAACAATGCCGATTTCCGGAAATGGTATTTCGCCAAAATGGACAATGCCGTCAAAGGCGGCGTCGGCGCGCTGTATTTCGACATGTATGGAACTGCCATGGGCAACATCAACTACGGACGGCGCAATTCACTGCCCTGTCTGTATGGCGGGATCGAGATCTTCCGCCATTTCTACGCGCAGGGTGTCATGATCGGCATCGAAGGACAGAATCCGCTGGTGATCGACAACTGGTGGTACCGCCAGCGGGTCTACCAGCCGTTCCAGGGCCGGGAATTCTCGATCTTCCTGTCCTCGCCGTCCACCGGGACAGCCGGAGACGACATGGTGCTGGACTACTTCCGGACCTCGATGTTCGGGAGCTTCACGTATATCAATGTCGACGGCTATGCCTTCGGATTCGAGCGCACGCCGGGCGAACTGGCGAAGGTCGAACGGATGGCCAAACTGAATCCGTATATCAACAAAGCGCAGCAGCTGGTCGGGTATCCGTATATCCGGGAAACGCCGTTCGGGACTTCCTGGATCAGCGAAAAAGGCGGAGCCCTGTTCTTCTATGACAGCGTGAAGGAACTGAAAGTCGATCTGCCGGACGGCTGGAAGATCGAAGGCATCGAAGGCAATGTCCTGCGGGACGTGAAGCCGGATACGGTCGTCTTCCTGAAAGCGCCGGGAAAATAAGGACAAAAGAACGGGAGACGAAATATCATGACCTGGCTGGATTGGTGCATCGTGGTTTTGCCGGTGCTGGTCGTATTGATGATCGGACTGAAATCACAGAAATATGTCAAAAGCGTGGCGGACTTTCTGGCGGCCGGACGGGTGGCGGGCCGCTACGTGATCTGCGTGGCCAGCGGCGAAGCCAACATGGGACTTGTCTCGCTGGTGGCGATGTGGGAAATGAACTACGCGGTCGGTTACGGGATCGGGTTCTGGGGAACGATCACGGCGCCGCTGGCGCTGATCCTGGGACTGACCGGCTACTGCACCTACCGGTTCCGCGAAACCCGGGCAATGACCATGGGGCAGTTCCTGGAGATGCGATACAGCCGCGGATTCCGGATCTTTGCCGCGATCCTGCAGTCGATCTCCGGAGTCATCAACTACGCGATCTTCCCCGCGGTCGGAGCCCGCTGCCTGATGTATTTCTTCGATCTGCCGGTCTATTTTTATATCGGCGGCTGGAAATTCTCCACCTTCGGACTTCTGCTGCTGGTCTTTCTGAGCGTGGCAGTCTGGATCATCACCATGGGCGGCCAGATCACCATCATGGTGACCGACTGCGTGCAGGGACTGCTTTCGTATCCGTTCTACGCGATCATCGTGATCTATATCATCTGGCGCTTCTCCTGGTACGGCGAGATCATCCCGGCACTGATGGACCGTCCGCCGGGAAAGAGCATGCTGAACCCCTACGACGTGAGCCAGGTCCGGACCTTCAACCTGTTCTATATCTTTGCCGGAATGTTCGGCAGCGTATTCAACCGGATGTCCTGGAGCGGAGCGCAGGGTTACAATGCGGCCGCCAAAAATCCGCACGAACAGAAAATGGGCGCGGTGCTCGGCACCTGGCGGAACGGTTTTTCCAACATGATGTATCTGCTGCTGGGCGTAGCGGCGTTCACCTTCATCCACCACCTGGATTTCCGTCCGGGCGCCAACCGGGTCCACCAGCAGCTCACTATCAAAACGATTCAGGAAACCGCCGCTGAAAAACGCTTCGACACGATCCGTCCGGATGTGATCGCGATGGCGGAAAAAGGCGAGATCACCCCGAAGATGAAGATGATTCTCCGGAAAACGGGAAAATTCGATGTCAGCAAACCGCTGGATCCCTCCAGGTATAAAGAGGCGGCGCAGGCGGCCGTGGCGACCGTGGACCGCGGAAAAGCCGGCACCCTCGGGACGATCTACAGCCAGATGCTCGTTCCGGTAGCGGTCCGGGAAATCCTGCCGATGGGGATCACCGGCATCATGTGCGCACTGATGATCTTTCTCATGATCTCGACCGACACCACTTACATGCATTCATGGGGCAGCATAATCGTGCAGGACATCATCCTGCCGTTCCGGAAAACGCCGTTCACACCGAAACAGCAGCTGAATCTGCTCCGCTGCATCATCGCCGGAGTCGCAGTGTTTGCCTTCCTCTTCAGTTTCTTCTTTGCGCAGATGGATTATATCCTGATGTTCTTCGCGATCACGGGCGCGATCTGGCTGGGCGGCGCCGGACCGACTATCGTATTCGGTCTCTACTGGAAACGCGGCACCACCGCCGGCGCCTTCGCCGCCCTGGGTTCGGGTTCGTTCCTCGCGGTCGGCGGCATCATCTGTCAGCAGACCTGGGCCAAATACCTTTATCCCGCACTGGACAAGCTGGATCTGGTCAAAAGCGTCAGCTGGTTCTTCGAAACGGTTTCCCGTCCCTTCCACCCCATGATCGTGTGGGAAGTCACTC
The DNA here is from genome assembly GCA_045639225.1 of Victivallales bacterium. Classification (GTDB taxonomy): domain Bacteria; phylum Verrucomicrobiota; class Lentisphaeria; order Victivallales; family UBA1829; genus SIG94. The sequence continues at coordinate 2,535 of JAZUCR010000488.1, read as the reverse complement.
CCGAAAAGTTTCCGGTCAACTCGCAGGAGATCTACTTCATCGCCCTGGTGACCGCCATCACGCTATATATCACGGTCTCGCTCCTCACCTGCCGCAAGCCGTTCAATCTGGAACGTCTGCTGCACCGCGGGATCTATGCGGACAGCGAGTCCAAACCGCGGATTCCGTGGACGTTCAAGTCAGCGTTCTCCAAGATCATCGGGATCGATGCCAACTATACCCGGGGCGACAGAATTCTGGCATGGTCGGTGTTCATCTGGAGTTTCGGCTACAGATTTCTCCTCTGCTTCATCGGCATCATCATCTGGAACGCAATCTACCGCTGGCCGTCGCATTGGTGGGCGATCAAATTCCATATTACTTCCGTCTATGTCCCGTGCGTCATTGCGGTTGTCTCCACGGTCTGGTTCCTGATCGGCGGCACTGTGGATTTGCGGCGGCTCTTCAAGGCACTGGACGCCAAACAGGAAGACTACTCGGATGACGGACGTGTGGACCATTCGAAAGACCGGGAGGAAAACAGACCTGGACAGGTCAGTTGAAAATAAAAAAACTGCAGGCGGATCCAATTCGGCCTGTAAAAAAATAAGGAGCAAAAAAATGTTCAAAGTCGGAATTGTCGGCTGCGGCGGGATCGGCGGAACTCACGCCCGTTCCTGGAGTGCCATCGAAGGAGTCAAAGTCGCTTATGCCTGCGATCTGGATGAAAGCAAGGCCAAAGCCGTCGCGGATCTCTGCGGCGCGGAAGTCATCACGGATATGGCGAAACTGCCGGACGATCTGGATGCGGTCAGCGTGGTCACCCCGCCCCATGCCCATTATCCGGTGATCAAAGCGCTGCTCAACCGCGGCTTCAACGTGTTCTCGGAAAAACCGCTCACGACCGATGTCGCCCAGGGCGAAGAACTGGTGAAACTCGCCAACGAAAAGAAAGTCCTGCTCGGCGTGGGATTCAAGATGCGTTACGAGCCGATCAATCAGAAAGCGAAGGAACTGCTGCCGGAAATCGGCCAGCTGGTCTCCATCGTGACCACCAAGCAGCAGATGTTCAATCCGCGTCCCGGCGGCGAATGGGTCAAACGGACCGGCGCCATGTATGAACTTTCCATCCATGATTTCGATCTGATCTCATACATTACCGGAAAGTTCCCGCAGAAGGTGCTGAGCGCGCGGCTGGGACACAAACGCGGCTGGGAAAAGGAAGACTCCTTCCAGGCGCTGGTGGCCTACGACGAAGGCGTCACGGCCAGCCTGCAGGGAATGTACTGCGACCACACCACGTTCTGTTTCCGGGATTTCACCATGACATTCCTGGGTGAAAACGGCTACATGCGCGTGGAACGGCCCGACCGGATCATTATGCACACCAATGAATACCGCGTGGTGGAAATCGGCGATCCGGAGAAAAGCGCGTTCGTGATGGAACTCGAACATTTCAAGGACGCGGTCGAAGGCAAATGCGAAAACACGCTCAAAGCCGACGATGCGGTCCGCATGACGAAACTGATCGAAGAGATCCGTTCCTTCGACTGAACCGATCATGAAAAAGCATCTGCTGTTCCCGGATCACCCCCATATCCTGCACGGCGGTGATTACAACCCGGATCAATGGCTCGAAACGCCGGGGATCATCGATGATGATCTCCGGCTGATGGAGCTGTCGCATTGTGAGGTTTTCTCCGTCGGAATTTTCTCCTGGTCGCAGCTGGAACCGGAGGAAGGCAAGTTCACTTTCGGCTGGCTGGACGACATTCTCGACCGCTTTGAAGCGAGCGGGAAAAAAGCCTTTCTGGCCACGCCCACCGGGGCGCGTCCCCCGTGGATGGCGAAAAAATATCCGGAATGCCGCCGGGTGACCGCAGACGGACGCCGCGAGGAATACCGGATGCGCCACAATCTTTGTTTTTCGTCCGATCTCGTGCGGCGGAAAACCGAGATCATCGATTCGAAACTGGCTGAACGTTACGGCAAACATCCGGCGGTCATCGGCTGGCATATCAGCAACGAACTGAACGGGGAATGCTTCTGTCCGCTCTGCCTTGCCCGGTTTTACCGCTTTCTGGAAGAAAAGTATCATACGGTCGAAGAATTGAACCGCCGTATCTGGAGCGGATTCTGGAGCCACCGGTTTACGGCATTCGACGAGATCGACCCGCGCGACCCCTCGCTGGAAGCGATCCGGGTCGACTGGAAAAGGTTCTGCACCGAACAGATACGCGATTTCCTTTCTTTCGAAAAGAGTGTGATCCGGCGTTATTCCGACCAACCGGTGACGACCAACATGATGGGACTTTACAAAGAGGTCGACTATTTCCGGCTTGCCCAGGAGTGCGATTTCATTGCGGACGACTGTTATCCGATGTGGTATGTTGGCGAGGAGAAGCAGGTCGGTGCTCGTTATTCGATGCTGCACGATCTGCATTACTCGATGCAGAGGAAGCCCTTTGTGATGATGGAATCCGCCCCCGGCGTGCCGAATTTCCGTCCTTATGCGCATCTGCGGCGTCCGGGTGAACTGCAGCGCGAAATGCTGCT
>JAZUCR010000487.1:0-6039 GCA_045639225.1 Victivallales bacterium | reverse complement strand
TGCTTTCCTTGTAGAATCCGAGGTGGCCGCTGGTTTCCCACAGGTTGGCCCGTCCGATATGCGGCGTGTAGAGCAGTTCATATCCGTTTTCGTAATGTTCCTTGCGCCAGAAGGTTTCCAGCGTGTTGCGGATGAAGGCTCCGCGCGGATGCCACAGGACGAGGCCGGGGCCGACGGTGTCGGAAATGCTGAAGAGATCGAGGTCTTTGCCGAGGCGGCGATGGTCGCGTTTTTTGGCTTCCTCGATCTGGGTCAAATAGGCTTTGAGCTCCTTCTTATCGGCGAAAGCGGTTCCGTAAATACGGGTGAGCATGGGATTGCTTTCCTTGCCGCGATAGTAGGAACCGGCAATACTGGTGAGCTTGAAAGCACCGATGTCGCCGGTATTGTCCACATGCGGGCCGCGGCAGAGATCGACGAAATCGCCGCAACGGTAGAAAGAGATCGCTTCGCCTTCGGGAATGTCCGCCAGGCGTTCGACCTTGAAATTCTGTTTCTTTTCGGTAAGGAGTTTCAGCGCTTCATCGCGGGAAACTTCGAAGCGTTCGAAAGGCAGTTTCCGGGCCGCGATCGCGGCCATTTCCGCTTCGATCTTTTCGAGATCTTCGACGGAAAGCTTCACGGTGCCGAAATCGAAATCATAATAGAAACCGTCTTCGGTGCTGGGACCGATATCGAATTTCACTTCGGGGTAGAGTTTGAGAATCGCAGCGGCCATAAGATGGGATGCGCTGTGCCGAATCGTTTCAATAGGAAATTTCGCCATTTGAATCTGTCCTTCCTGTTTTCGAAAAATGACTTGATAATATACACGCAAAGCGGGAATTATCAAGCGTGGAAAAGGTTTTTTTTGAAAAAACTCCGAACCAGTCGGACCGGCCGCGGAAGATTCTCGGATTTATTTGCCGTCGGTATCCGGAGAATCCGTGCAGAACACAGACAACATACCGCAGGAAACGATCATGCAGGCCGTGAAAATCTGAGCGAAAGCAGGCATATAATAACCCGGCTGCCGGGAGCAATGAAGCATGGTATTGGCAAAAACGATCAGACAGAAATACATGAATCCGGTGCCCCAGAAGATCAGACCGGAAAAGATCAGCGGGGAGACCATCCTGGCAACCCGCCGGTCGACGAGGGCATTCAGGAGACCGATGAAACCCAGAACCAGCGCACCGATAGAGAAATAGATGCCGTAATTCCGATAGAAGAGACATATTTTTTTCAGGCAGCCGCGTTTCCAGAGAATGCTGCGAAGCGGTTTCATGCTGGTGATATGGTCAATGTAAACGCCGGGACCGTTCTGGCCGAGTTTAACGGCTCCGTCATAGATCGTTTTCCCATCATTGCTCCGGACGGTGAGCTGCTGTCCTTCGATGAGCAAGATAAAACCGGCATTCAGCGGAACATGCTGATATCCATCCTGGTTGACGAGCACATTCCGGACATCGGGCCTGGGCATCGAAATAAAATTCAATACATTGGGTCCGGGGAAATTCTGAGACCGCAAAATCATTTTTTCCGCGGGGATCCTGCCCCAGCCCATCAATTCATTCAGGGGCCGAGTGTCAAGGTTATTGTTTTTCAGCGAAGCATAGTAGAATCGAAGGGTTCCCGGATGTTGATTCGGGGTCTGGAAAAGCTGAAAATCGATGAATTTGACACCCCAGGTAAAGAGATGTTTGGCATCCATGGCAAATTTTGCCAGAAACCAGGTTTTCATCTGGCTGGAAAACGGGACAAGATTGGAATAGCGTACTTTGAATCCTGGGATTTTGCCCTGTCCCGCGGCAGTTTCCAGTTCCCTGATCACATTTTGGCAGAATTGCGCGGCGAGACGGATGTTTCCCTCGCGGAATAAACCGGCATTCTGCATGGATTCCATGATTTCCCATTGGATGAACCCGCCTTTGGTATTGACCGCCAAATTCGGGCAGGCGGCCAGGACCTCCGGCGGAAAGCGGTTGGTGGCGGCCATATGCCAGCCGTTTTTCCGGTTCATGAAGGGTTTGAGCTGCTTCAGAGTCGGGCTCATTTCATAAAGCTGATCCAGAATCTCATAACGGAGCGGGATGCGGATATCCCAGACCGGGTCCAGACATTTGGCAGCCCCCAGAAGCGAGCCGATGAAACCGCGGTAGGAGCGGTTGTAGCGGATACTCGTCTCGGCAATCCCGTAATAATGCCAATTGATGGTTTTGATGGTGAGATTCAGTCCGCCATAGCAGACTGCGGGGATGGCGATCCAGACGAGAATGGTGCGGAGAATTTGTTTGCCGGAAACCTGCTTGAGCCAGCAATCGAGCAGCAGCAGGAGAAACACACCGAGATAAACAAAGACCAGGACTTTCGCTTCTTCTCTGGCATGCGCGGCGAAAGCAAAGAAAAGCGCGCTGCCGATGATCCAGGGAATCGTCCGTTTCGAATTCCAGTCACGACGGATCCAGCAGGCCATCAGACAGCCGATCATTCCGGTGATCAGAGCAGCATAGATATCCTGGATCACGAGACGCTGATAGAAGAAGTAAGCCGGATTGAAGACCAGAACCGCATAGAGCACCAGAGACCAGAATCGATTGATGCTCGGCCGCAAGGCCTGCACGGTCAGAAACATGGCGCCGCAGATGAGCAGGTCGAGCAGAACGAGATACGGCAGACCGGAAATAATGGCCGCAGCGATAAACAGCGGAAAGATACAGGATTTTGCCAGGGTCAGAGGATCGAACGGGCCGAGCCATTCTCCGTTGGCGATATGGTGCGCCAGCCGGAGATAAAGCAGATCATCGTGAGGCAGATAATATTCCTGGATCAGACGGTCTGCCCCGAGGAAGATCCTCAGCAAGGTGATCAGGAACAGAAGAATGAAAAAGAACCGGGAAGAATTCCTGCGAAAAAACACCCGAACCGCATTGCCGAAACGGCGGAATCCGGAATCCGCGGGTGAATTCGATTCATTCATAAATCATTCTCCCGGATCCATTCAATGGTCTTCGCCAGGCCGTCTTTCAGGGAATGCCGGGGTTCCCAATTCAAATATTTTTTTGCTCTGGAGATATCGAGCAGGCTGACCGGCACGTCGAAATCGCGTTTCGGTGTATATTTGACATTGAGTTCCTTGCCCAGAATGGACTTGATGCTGTCCAACAGTTCATTCAGGGAAGCGGCATGACCGCTGCCGACATTCATTTCCTGGAGATCTTCGCCCTCATAGTCGATCAGTTTATGGATGGCGGAAATGACATCATCGATATAAATGAAATCGCGCTGAACGGAGCCGTCGCCCCATATTTCGATTTCTTCATCCTTGAGCGCTTTATAGCAGAAAACCGGAATCACGCCCTGGGGCGATTTCACTCTCTGAAAACGTCCGTATGGATTGGCCAGCCGGAGGGCATGAGTCTGAATGCTGTGGAGCTGGTGATACAACCGGAGATATTTCTCGATCATCAATTTGGTGATGCCGTAGGAACAAGTGGGATTGGTCGACGCCGTTTCTTTGACCGGGATCTCCTGCAGCTTTCCATAAACCGTGCCTCCGGACGAAATGAAAATCACTTTTCTGACCTTATGGCGGACACAGCCGTCAAGCATTTGAATGGTGCTGCCGACATTGGTGACGAGGTCGAAATAAGGATCGACGTTGGACATTTGAGGAAGAATCGTGCAAGCCATGTGGATTACGGTATCAACCCCCTCGAGAGACTGGTCGACCAGATTTTTTTCGGACATATCGCCGGAAATGAAACGAACCTGGTTCTCATGCAGAAAATCCGCTTCGAAACGATCCAGACAGGAAACGGAATGTCCGCTTTTGCACAAATCAAGAATCACGTTGTGGCCGAGAAAACCGCTGCCGCCGGTTACCAGAATATTCATAAACAAACTCCTTATTAGACTTTTTTGGGTTTAGCCGAGGTTCGAAAGTAGAAAAACTGTTCTTTCGTCTGGGTATCGGATTTCAAAAGGGAATTCAGTTTATCCGTCAAACTGCCGGGCTGATAGAAAACATCCGGAATGGATGCGAAATAGGAATCGCGATCCAGGAACAGCAGCGAATCGTTGGAAGAAACAAAGTGTTTCAGCCGGTCGAATTCATTCAGCAAAGAGTCTGCCGAGAGGTCAGCAACGATAATGATGCGTTTGACTGCAGGCCGTTTCGATCCGTGGAAATCCGACAGACGCGTGAATCCGACGCTGGCGGGGATCTGATCCAGCCGCTGGGCTTTCGGGTTGCTGCTTCCGCTGTAAATGAGGCGGACATTCCAATCTGCGGCATAGGCTTCGAGTTTTTCTCCTGAGCAGATCGAGCCTTCAGTCAGATCATCGGTCAGGAATATCAGCAGGGTGTCGGGATTTTTCTTTTTCAGATACCGCTTGTAATCCAGAGTCGGCTCGAAATCCGGCTTAGCCGCGTTGTAATTGTGGTAAAACTCTTTTTCCATAGCCAGCACGGTCGCGTTATTGACTTCGAAATTTTCCAGAATATAGCGGTGGATCATCTCGACTTCCTGGTAATTTCTGGTCAAATTCCTGCTGACCACGGAAACCGTATGACGGCGGTAATAATTCAGAATCTCCGGAGTGAAAGCAACGCGTCCGCCGCGAAGCAGTTCCAGATAGAACATCCAGTCACCGGCCACGCGGTAGCTGAACAGATTCTTTTTATTGATTTTCGCGGTGGCGGATTTGCGGATCACTATAGCCGAGGCATTGGGGATCGTGTTCTTTACCGCCAGTCCGTCATTGATCTCGAACGTCATCGGCGAGATGAAATTCTGGGTCCACTTATCGGCGGAAATAGAATCGGTATGGGTTTTGTAGTTTTCATTGAAGACGTTGCCGTTGCTGTCGATCAGACAGCTCTGGGCGTAACTCAGATTGACCAGCGGATCGTCGAATCCGGAAACCGTTTTCCTGAGAAATTCCGGCGAACAGGAATCGTCCGCTTCGGCGATCCAGATGAAATCTCCCTTGGCGGCTTCGATCCCTTTGAACCATTGACGGAATACGCAGCCGGAATTGACTTCATTCGGGAGGATCTCATAGTCAATATTCTGGGAGGAAAGGATTTTTTCGGCTGTTTTCAGGCTGCCGTCCCGGGAACAGTCATCCAGGAAAATGATGTCATAGATGGGATAATCCTGTTTGATGATCGAGTCAAGACGTTCGGGAAGGTATTTTTCATACTGATAATTCGGGACGATGCAGGAGACTTTTTTCAGCCCGTCGGGATAATATGACAGGATGTCGATGAGATACTGCCGCATGGAATGGAAACTTCTGCTGAACTCCAGAACTTCACGACTGACTTTGGCATGAAATTCGGGCCGGCTGATCAGACGTCGAATTTCGGCGGCAAAATCTTTGGCAGAATAATTCTTTACCAGTCCGCCGGAGAAATTCCTGCAGAAATCGGCGCTGCCGGTGCATCCGTCGCACAGAACTGTCGGAGTCCCCTGGCTGGCCGCAAGCAGAGTGACGGCAGGGAAGGGGTCGGCAAGAGACGGAAGGAAGAAAATATCCGCGCCGGCCACAAACATGTCCAGATCTTTTTTGAATTCGGTGAAAATACAGTTTTTCAGTTTGGCGACTCGATCGAAAAGTCCGGGGATTTCGGTCATTTTATCTTGTTTGGCGCCGATCCAGACGAAGCGGACATCGGGATCTTTGCCGAGGAATGATTCCGCGGTTTCGACAAAGGCTTCGACCCCTTTCCGTTTCTCGACGACGGCGGCCGCGAGAATAATTTTTGAATTCAGCGGGAGCTGCAATTCTTTGCAGACTTTCCGATGCGCTTCATTGCGGTCCCACTGGATCTTCTTTTTGCTCCAGTAATCGCCTTGCGGGTTGATGATTACTTTATCGCTGTCCACATTCAGTCCGATGTCTTTCCAGGACTGGAGAACAATGGAAGACGGCATGACGACCTTGTCGCTGCCGAGGAAGACCTGATAACAATGCTGTTCCCATTGATATTGCTTAATGGAGAAGCCCATTTCATGAACGAGCGTGATCACGTGGAACCCGGCGTCATGGAAG
>JAZUCR010000486.1:0-3244 GCA_045639225.1 Victivallales bacterium | reverse complement strand
GCCTGTAATATACGCAGTCACACTGCCAAATAATGTCAGTCAAAATGAAAAAACCGAAAAAAATTTTGAATTTTTTTAACTATCGGGGACACGGGAAAAAAGAAGCACGGCTTCGCCGTATGAAGCAATCCTGGGGATTATGAAGCACCGCTGATGCGGCATTCCAACTGCGCTGAAGCAGCGGCAGACAAGGAAGCGAAGCCGGCTGCTTCGTGTTTTTTTTCCGCTGAGGTCCGATGGCTTTTTTCTATTATCTGATTAAGGCAAAGGGAAAGACTGTCTGGGCTGTGTTTTGTCAAAAATGTAAAAAACGATCAGAATATCTCCTGAAAAAGCCGCAGCGCGTTCTTATGGTAGATTTTTTCGATTTCTGAAGAAGTGAATCCATGCGAGCGTAAAGCATCGGCCAGCCGAGGCACTTCGCTGCAGTCCGCCAGTTCCAGATCTCCGAAGATCCCATCGAAATCCGACCCCAGGGCAATTGCGTCTATGCCGGCCACATCCCGGATATGCGAGATGTGCCGTACCATCCACTCCAGCGAGCTGCGGCAGTCCATCAGGTTTTCTTCCGGATCCAGAAAGTCCGGATAGTAGTTGATCCCGGTGATGCCGCCATGATCCGCAATCGCCCGGAGCATCTCATCGGACAGATTCCGGACATGTCCGCAAATGGCACGGGCATTGGAATGCGTGGCGATAAAGGGACGCGTCGCTGCTCGGCAGACATCCCGGAATCCGGCATCGGAAAGATGGGAAACATCCACAATGATGCCGAGCCGCTCCAGCTCACTCAAAAATTCGAAGCCGAGGGGTTTCAGCCCATGTACATCTTCCAAATGATTCTGTGATTTCTTTTCTGCTCCATCCGGAACGCCGTTCGGAGAAGCAAGGTGGTTTTCATAGTTCCAGGTGAAAGACATGATCCTTGCCCCGAACTGATGAAAAAGGCGAAGATCCTCCAGATTTTCCATCCAGTCTCCACCGCCTTCTACCGTAAGAAGTGCACCGATCTTTCCCTGTTTCCGTATATCCGAAATATCACGGGAAGAAAAAACCTGCGTGATCCGGGAAGAAAATTGTTTCATCATAGTTTGGAAACGCCCGATTTCATCCAAAGCCGTTTTGCGGGTATCAGGGAATTTATGCGGATTGACAAAGACGGCAAAGCACTGAACCAGATAATCGCCCTGTTTCAGTTTCGTCAGGTCAATGTGATATGGGTTGGACAGTAGAGAGTAATCTTTTCCCTGAACCAGCAGTTTCTGCTGGCGGGACAGTACATCACAATGCAGATCAACAACTTTCATTTTTTTCTTATTCCTGTTCGATGCTATTGTTTTGCGGCCCTTCAAGGATTATTGGGGGGTAAAGCATTCCGTTCATCGTTCTGATCATTTTTCTAATATAATCGGTGTTCGCTCATTTGTCAAACAGAGAAATGCTTGCCTCTGCACGTGCATTTTCGAAAAGACGGGGACGACGGGTTTTTTTCTCCAAATCCGAACTGGTGACACGGGACGGTTCGGATTTGGCATAGAATGGGCGGTTTTTTTTTCTCTGTTTCCGGAACGGAGACACAGACAGGAAATCCCCAGCAGCGTTTCTCATTTCAACCGGGGAGAAAGATTTTTTCAGTATCTTCGGCCGCTTGACGGGTCGTCATTTTCCGGGAAATGGATACTGAAAAGATCGCATTCCGTCATCTTGATGTGCAGACGGAATTTTCCCGCCGGCAGCGAGGAGAACTTTTTCCCGTTCCATTCCGGTTCCCAACAGATACGGTCGCCCCAGAACGGTTTCATTTCCGCGAACGTGTATCCGGGAACCGGTTTGCCGCATTCATCGCAGACTTCCAGCCGGATGCTGCCGCCCGCAGCAGTGGAAAAGTTGAGTTCCAAACCGCCGCCGCGACGGGAGAGTATCCGGGTCATGGCACAGCCGGACTGCAGACCGCCGCTGCTCAGGGAAACGAAACCATCGATGCGGAATTTATACATGAGGCTCATTTTCCCGTGGTACATCAGCATCTCTTTCCCGTCTTTCAGAACAATACCCCGGGCGATGTAATTCATCCGGTTCAGCCAGCGTTCGCCGTCCAGTCCCGGCCGGATCCATGCCCCGGGCCAGGGACGGGCGATCCCCTGTCCTGCGCGGGAGAAGACCATGGTCACATCCGTGGCGCTGCCCCGGCTGCCGAAATAGCGGGTGGCGGCGCCCGCGTAAATATGCGGAGCACGTGCATAAGGCGCCAAACCGCTGACATAAAGGTGTTCGTCCTTCCGGTTGACCGTGAGAAATTCAGGTTCGCTCCAATGAAGGAAATCTTTGCTGGTGACTTTGGCAAAGGAACGCAGTCCCTCCCATCCGTCGGCGGTTTTCCAAACCCGGATATACATGACGTAACACTTTTCGCATTCAGAATAAAAGACGGAATTCTGGGAATCCAGCATATGCCCGCCGGTCTTTTGGGGTTCATAAGCGATGACCGGGCCGTTCCCATACTGTTTCCAGTGGATGCCGTCCGCCGAACAGTAGGCAAATAGTCCCCCGGTTTCCCTTACGCCGGCGACCGCTTTATAGCGTGCCTCCGGTCCGCAGTCCGGACAGTTATCGTAAAAAGGCACGAAATTGTGGGTTATCACTTCTTTCCCGTAGAACAGCGTATTGGTGGGGACCGGTTTTCCGGGAAAACGGTCCAAAACGGGCAATTTCCACTCAATGCCGTCGGCGCTCCTGGCTATGCCGACGAATTCTCCGGGATGGTTGTTATACGTTTCGCCATGATACACGCTGTCCTTTCCCCGGTAAAAAAGCCAATACTGCCGCGGGTCCTTCAAAATTGCCAGGTAGTCCCCGCAAGGTTTGCCCGGATCGCAAGGCAATTCCTCCGGAAAATGAGGTTTCAAATGGATATTGCGCGATTTTTCGATCAGAAATGTATCAATGAAAAGTTCCCGTTTCCCGGTCACATCGTAAGTCTGATCCATTTTCATCCTTTCCGGCCGTTGTCAGGGGCCGTATCATTGTCATTCCAATATATTTTGATTGTCGGGGAATGCTGCTCAGCTTCGCCGTATGAGGCGGTCCTGCGGATCATGAAGCGCGGCTGTCGCCGCGTGAACTGATTCTTTGCGGCTTCGTGTTTTCGCATGTACAAAAAAAATGGTGGCAAGGACCAGGATCGAACTGGTGACACACGGATTTTCAGTCCGATGCTCTACCAACTGAGCTACCCCGCCACATC
>JAZUCR010000485.1:0-3708 GCA_045639225.1 Victivallales bacterium | reverse complement strand
GCCTGTTCGCGGCAGACGCCGCGGGCGATCAGGCTGTTGTAGAGTTCCAGCGATTTGCGGTTGTGTTCGGCGATCTCGGCGCGCATGGCGCTGTCGTCGAAATCCGGGGATTCCACCGATGCCTGACGGTCGCTTTCCGCCTGCATGCGCAGTTTCGACGGAGTGTAAAATTCCAGGTCGATTTCCGTGTAGCGGCGGGAGATCTCATTGTAGGACCAGGTGCGGTGACGGTGCCATTGCCCGCGGATGAACAGCGGACAATGCACGCTGAAGGTGAAGACGATATGTTCCAGCGGGCTGGTATGTTTGTTTTCGATCAGATACTGGAGGAGCACAATATCCCGTTCATTCATTTCGGTTTTGAGTTTTCCGAACGAAACGCGTGCGGCGTTGACGATAGAGGTTTCCGACCCCAGGTGGTCGATCAATCCGACCCATCCCTGACCGTCGAGGACTTTTACATGATTGTCGGGGGGAACATTCAAGTGCTGCATTGCCATTTTTGATTTCCTTTCGTAAAATTTTCGTGCGTTATGATTGATTATTTTCTTTTTTCTTGAATAACGAATTGGCTTTTTCCAGATCGGCCAGCAGTTTTTCCCAGGAAGCATACCGTTCGGCCGGATCTTTCATGGTCATCCGCAGGATGATGGCGTCGACTGCCGGCAGGGTCTGGATCTGGCTGTTGCGTTCCTGAGGCAGGGGCATGGTCTGCTTCCGGTGGAGTCTGGCCAGTTCATTCGGTGCATCGGAGCGGAACGGCAGAACACCCGTCAACATTTGGAACAGCATGATGCCCAGCGCATACTGGTCGGACTGCCAGACACTTTTCCCGGCAGTCGTTTCCGGTGCGGCATACCACTGTCCGGGCCGGTGCACCAGGTCCGGATAAAAACGTTCCCGCCACGGCGAGAGACCCATTTCGGTAATATAATTGCCGTCCTTCGGATAATAAAGGATCTTGGACGGTTTCAGAAAACCATGAAACAGATTGTTCTGCCAGGCTCTGGCCAGGATCAGGATGACCGAATAGATGAGGGCGAGCGCACTGCTCTGCGGCAGCGGAGCCAGCATGGAGATCATTTTGGTGTAAGAGGGGACATCCTGAAAATCGGACAGGATGAAACAGGCGCCGTCATCCAGCGAACCGCAGTCGCGGACCGGGATCAGTCCGGTCAAAGCCGGGAGCTTGGTTTTCAGCTCGCGCAATTCCCGTCCGGCCTGGCCGTCCTGATGCAGCTCCGTGCGGATCTTCAGAAAATGGACCGGCCCGTCAGGCGAACCGGTCAAATACAATTCGGTTCCCTCCGGGGACGGCAGCTGTTCCAGGATCTTTTCATTCCCCCGGAACAATTCGTCCTGCCGGTACCGGAAATGTTTTTTGTCCGTTATCCGGCTGCCGTGTGAAAAAGGTTCCGGGCGGGAGATCATGGAGATCCCGGAGCCCGTCCTGGGCTTTCTGACGGCATCGGACGATTCGCAATGAAATGAAAAACAGACATCACCGACCGTGATCTTGTCGCCGTCGTGCAGCGGCACATCCATGCGGCCGATCTTCCGTCCGTTCAATCCGGTTCCGTGGGTGGAATAGAGATCGGCCAGCGCATAGGAATTGATGGTCGTGTTGAAATAAATCACGCAATGCCGGCGGCTGACATCGGGCCGTTCGCCGAGACAAACCGGACAATCCGGATCCCGCCCGATGCAATATTCCGTATCGGGTTTCAGGTCCAGATTTTTTTTTGTATTGTCCAGTTCGTAATCCAGTGATGCAGTCATGGCATATCTCCTGTAACTAGGTATCATAGCATACCGGAGCGTTTTTTTCCAGTTTTTCTCAGAAAAAAAGCAAGGATTTTTACGGTTTGCAAATGGAAACCGGAGGGCGGAGAGGCTTTATTGCTTTTCAGGCGGCAGAAACGCCGCATGGATCGTTACGGTGCGCAGCGGACCAGCCAGTTTCCGGTACCACCCGACTCCGGCCCGTTCGGCATCGATGTCCGGCAGCATCACCAGTCTTTGCGCATAATCAGCGGTGTATCGCGGCGGGTTTTTGCCGGTCCACACGATTACCCCGCCGCGCCGTTTCAAGTCGGCGGGATCGACCCACGGACTCAAGTCGACCAGATGGTCGAAGAACGCAGTCGGCCGGTCCGGAGAGTAGAACGTGATATTGCATGTCACGGTGCGGTCTCCGATCACATACGGGAGCGGCTTTCCGTAACGTTCATGCCATTGCCGGGTCAGCGAATCGGCGACCACCCGCCCCGGCCAGACATTGTAAGTGACGCCTCTTCTGAGATACGGACGCTTATGGAGAAATTCGTAGCCGAAAAACACGAGGAACAGTGCTGCGGCGACGATGATCACCCCGGCAAAAAAACGGAACGTGCGCCGTTCCGGGAGCGGACGGTACCACAGCACCAGCAGCGGGGTCGAAAACACGAAATACGGCGTGAGCCACGGGGTCAGCACTTCCCCGCCGGTCGTGAGGATGAACAGCAGCGACAGGGCAAACGGCGCCAGCGCGGCGATGACGATCAGTTTCCTGCCGAACGTATCCGGCGTTTTTTCCGCACTGTGCCGGAAAACGAGCAGCGACGCCAGCGGCAGGATCAGCCGCGATACGAACTGACCTGTCGTATCCAGAACAAACTTCAGCCGGGTAACCAGTCCGGTCGGTTTATCCAGCCGCGCCCGGTCCATGGCATAGGAGATCGCAATGAAATTGTGCTTGCAGAGCCAGATCAGATTCGGCACGACCAGCACCAGGAATACGGCTCCGGCCAGATACATTCCCGGCCGTTTCCAGCATTTCCGTCCTTCGGGGGTGAAGAACAGCATCAGTCCCAGCGGCAGCAGCAGAGCCCCCGCGAGATACTTGGTCATCAGCGCCAGTCCGGCAAACAATCCGGCTCCCAGCCAGGCTTTCACCGAATCCCGCTTGACCGCCCGGTAGAAACAGAGTGCGCTCCAGCCCCACAGCGCGATGCAGATCACGTCGTCGTTGAATTCGCACGCAGAATGCGAAAAAAACGGGATCAGCAGCGCCGACAGCCCGGCGGTAAAACCCGCGAAACGGCTCCCTGTCACCTCCGCGGTCAGCAGATATACCGCTGCCAGCCCCAGCGTTGCCGCGATCTGACTCATCCAATAGAAAACATATTCCGACGGACAGATCCGGAATACCGCCCAGGACAGCCACGCGCCGAAATACGGGTTCTTGTCATAGCCGAACTGGAAGTTCTCTCCCCAGGCGATATTTTCAGCCACGTCGATCGAGACATTGCCGATGCACAGAGACGGCCAGACCGTCCAGAGGATCATCCAGGCGAAGAGGATCCAGAAGAAATTCCGGAAGGAAAAGATCTTTTCCTGTCCGTAAGTCCTGGCGTCCGCACTGTCGGCGCAGCGGAAATGATCCACGATCAAATGTAAAATTTTCATGCCAAATCGATCCTCGAGTTGATATTGACAAATCCCCGGCAAATGGGTACTGTCTGAATGATGATAACTGTTATTTACGGGCGCGGACCCAGATCCGAATTATCAGATAATATAACCTCATTTCATCGTTTTTTCAACTTGATTGCGGAAATTATCATTGAAAAATGACCGGTTCGGTATGACGTCACTGGCGTTGGGTGGGCGAAAAGATCTGTTCGCGAACAGAAACGGAGAATACAAGTCGGATCGTAGCCATGTCGT
>JAZUCR010000484.1:0-3351 GCA_045639225.1 Victivallales bacterium | reverse complement strand
GCACCGGGCAGTTCGGGAGCGATCGCCACATTTTTTATGATGCCGCGTCCTGCTTCCGCGAGCCGTTTCGCGGTTTTCAGATCGGGTTTCGCCAGCAGGGATTCGGTCATGCCGCCGGCCACATGGACGAACGGACCTTCCAGATAAACGCCCGCCAGCTGAGCGCCGGGCAGGGGGGCATCCGCCATCAGGTCTCGGCAGAACTCCAGACATTCCACCAGATTGTCCGCGGGGGCGGCGGAGAACGTCGCCAGAAAGGCATCGGTGTTTCCCTGCTTCATCAGGAAATCCGACATTTCCTCATACGCCGCGCGGTTAAGCTCGATGGTCTTGTGTCCGGCACAGCCGTGAAAGTGATACTCGAAAAACATATTTTTCATTATCCTGTAATCGATTACGGCTGCCAGTAGGATATCCGGTAGAAGCGGAAACGGGCGAATTCACTGCCGCCGGTCACGAGCACCGCGTCGCAGACCTTTTCGGTGATGCCTTTCAGGTCGACGACATATTTCCGGGTGTCATACGGATGGACTTTGCCGAGTTCGCAGCGGCTCAGGACGTTTCCTTTCAGGTCGCGGATCTCCACGGCGGATTCCGCGGCATTGAGCTTTTCAAGTCCGGCATTGTCCTGCGGGATCAGCATGATTTTGACTTCGGCCTTTTCCGTATCCGCGGGAACCAGCGGTCCCTCCGAAAATTCGAAGAGATCGAGCTTGCGTCCGAACGGTTTCAAAGCGATCTTCCAGCCGTCATCGAGATTGACGCCGTTCCGGTTGTTTTTGGCGTCCTCCATATTCCGGTGAAGGGACACGGAACGCCAGATGCCGCCCATGTTCATGGAGTCATAGATCATGATGGCGATTTCCGCGGTCGAACCCGGTTTCGCATTGTCGAGAGCGAACTGGAACGGTTCGTTCCATTCCCGGTGGGTGCCCAGATATTTGCCGTTGCAGAAAACCCAGGCAACCTCATCGGCGGACCCGATGCGCAGGACGGGCGTCTGCCAGCCTTTCGGGATCCGGATATTCTTCCGGTACCAGGCACAGCCGTCATAAGGCAGCCCCTGTTTTTCCCAGCATTCACCGGTCCGGATGCTCCGCCAATGCGCGAACTGGAATCCTTTGCGGCTTTCGGGTGCTTTTCTCACGACATCCAGACTGGGTTCCGGCGGGATCCCCCTCTTGATTTTCCGTTCCATTGCAGTGAACTCGGGAAGAACGGCCTTGCCGGTGCGGAGCTCTTCGCAGAGCTGGACGATCGCCTCCCGCATCATATCGAGACGGATCCCCGGCCACAGGTTGTTGCCGTGCAGCCACGGGACTCCCTGCGGCTGGATATGGGCATCCGCCCGGTTGCGGAGGATGGTCATGAAGTTTTCCGCCTTCTTTTTCGCCGCTGCGTTCCGGGAGCGCTTGACCTCATTTTCCAGCAGCCGGAGATACTGACGGTCGATCACGGATTCCCGGAAGCCGTCCGAACGCATGGTGGGCAGGAAGGTTTCACCGGGAGCTTTCATCGAATTGAGATGGAAAGTGCCGCCGCAATAGCCGCAGCAGGTCAGGAAATCGTTGTATTCGATCTGATGACCGAAATAGAGGAATTCCCGCAGACTGCCCCGGGCTCCGTGCGCCCAGGAATGCAGACCGTTATAGACGCGTCCTCCGATCGAGTAGGTGTAGAGATGTTTGTTCTTTCCGTAGTTGCTCTGACGGTCGGAGACCGGCCAGCTGCCGGGGTCGCGGACTCCCTGGATCTGCAGATATGGATAGAACTGTTTCGTGGTTTCCGAACAGTTGCACCGGTAGGAGGCCTGCACGTTGGGAATGCGGGAGACCTGTTTGAAGACTTCGATGGCGGCATCCATGACTTCCTGTTTCGGGAAGACGCTGCCGTAACCCATCTCGCCGCCCAGGTCGGCCACGATCCCGGTGGCGCCGCCGTATTTGATGGCATAATCGCGGTACAGTTCATACTGCAGCTTCAGCGCAGCCTCATATTCCTTCGTGTAGATCTTGAACGGGCCCTGACGGTATTTCTCGATGCGGGACGCCGCCGACTGCAGGGTCAGGACCGGAGTCTTCACGGGGAATCCTGCCGCTTTGTATGCTTCATACCAGGCTTTGATCTCTTCCCGGTTCACAATGACTTCCACCGGGAATCCGTTCGCATCGGTCTTGAACTTGGTCTGATAGGGCCAGCCGCGCATGAAGGGCACGGTGGTGCAGCCCAGATCCTCTTTGCAGAACTTCAACCCGTTCAGCATGGCTTTGCCGCGGGTGGGGACCCCGAACATCCCGATGAGATGATCGTCCAGGATCGGCAGTTTTTCCGAGGTGACCCGGAGCTCGATCGGAACGACCTGGGTTTTCCCGTTGCCGGTAAAAGTGACCTTTCCGGTATAGGTCCCGCGTTTCATGTTTTCCGGCGTTTTGACGCAGACTCGGTAGCTGTAGCTCTGATTTGCCTCGAGATCCCGTTTTCCCGCGGGCACGAAATGATTGGGCCCGGTGAAATGTTTCCGCGTGGAATAGGACGCGAACCGGTAAGGCATGACAAAAGAAACCGAGGCACCGGGGAAGCCGTCGAGCTCGATCCTGGCCGAGGTATCCTTCAGTTCGCGGAAGGTCCGGAGCAGGATCATGCCGACGCTGTACTGTCCGGGTGAGGCCAGCAGCCGCATCGGTGCATTCCGTTCCGAAACCTCCGGCATGGAGTTGAAGAAGATGAATTCGCCGGGGTTGGCTCTGGCGAAAACGGCATAATCCCCCTTATATCCTTCGAAGCTGATCGAGAGCAGTTTCCGCAGATCCTTTTCCGAAGGAGAAGCTTCATCCCAGAATTCATCGAAGACCTTCCGCCGGGCGGCCTGCATCCGGGTCAGCTGTTCCTCCGCCTCTTTGTCCTCCGCCGGATAAACCGCCACATAGTTCAGCGGGATATCATATTTTTGTCCGGCGGCGATCCGGATATTGATCTTGCCGTTGGCTGCGGTCGTTTCCGTGGTAAGATCCTTGATATACGGCTCCATGTAAACATCGTAAACTTTTTCGGATTTCTTCGCCGGCCGGTCCAGATAGAGAAAACGTTCCCGGTCGCCGCCGTTGAATTCCCATTTCAGTTCCTTGTTCACATAGAACTTTCCCTGAAGGGGACGGCAGAAGCCATTGAGCCAGCACATGGTGTTGGCGGCTCCGACCCCGATCACGACTTTATATTTGCCCGGCTTGACTTTGATCTCCATTTCCAGAGCCGATTTTTTGCCGACCACCGCCCAGTCCATCATCAGCGCATCCAGCGTCTTGCGGAAACCGTTGGTATAGGTAAGTCGGAGGCCAAGCGGTCTTAGGAAGA
>JAZUCR010000483.1:0-13885 GCA_045639225.1 Victivallales bacterium | reverse complement strand
GTTTTCTCAAAAAACCTCCGTCCGG
This sequence comes from Victivallales bacterium, assembly GCA_045639225.1. Taxonomy (GTDB): domain Bacteria; phylum Verrucomicrobiota; class Lentisphaeria; order Victivallales; family UBA1829; genus SIG94. Next base: position 13,860 of record JAZUCR010000483.1, on the reverse strand, counting down.
GAGCATACTATCCCGCGGGAGAGAGCAGAGGCTATTATTATCCCGGTGAGAAGCCGCACTTCGTTCTTGAACTCAAAAATACGGCATCCGAGCCTGCCGACGTGTCTGTCCATACGGTGATCCGCGACTTCGACGGCAATATCGTTTACACGGTTCCGGAAATCCGTAAAACCCTGGAAGCCGATAAAGTTACTGTAATTGAATTCGACCTTCCAACGCCCCGAAAAAAAGGTTTTTATGTTTTGAACACCGAGGTCAACTCCGGAGGAAAACCAGCGCTCGAAATGCAAAGTGCCTTTGTTCTGACAACGCCGTATCAGGGGAAACGCGACCCGTTCTTCGGATTGGATCAAAACGGCATATATGCCAATATGCTGGAGGGCTACAAAAGGCTGGGCGCCGGATCCCTCGGTATGGGAATTGTCCGCTTTACGGTGAAGGATCCTGCCAAAGAGATCCCGGCAATTTTGAAAAGTCCGAAATGGAAACCGATCCTTGATTCAGATTTTACGCTGGTCGGATATATCAGTCCGACGATTGCTTTCCCCGAAAAGGCAAAAAAGCGTTATGAGCAGGGGCTGTCCCGGCTCAGCGATGAAGAGATGAATCATTACAAGACTTATCTGCATCATTTCGTTTCCGGAACGAAAGACCGGATCCGCCTCTGGATCATGCAGCATGAGTATGATGCGGCCCACAGCATCAACCAGAAATCCGATCATTACAGCCTGACATCCAGCCTTTCCATCATTGTGGATATGACGCGTCATGGATACCGGATCATCAAGAAGATCCATCCCGATGCCAATGTTGCAGTTCTGGGCACGATGGGAATTGATTTCTACCGGTCGCAGCCGCAATTCAAGCTCAGCAAATTGATCCTGGATGACCTGAAAGGGGATTTCGATCTGGTCTGCGTGGACGGATACAACGGGAACTGGAACTATCTTTTAGGCAACTATCCGCTGCCGGAAGACGGCTTCCGGGATTTTCTGTGCGGGGCGGCAAAACTTGCCTCCTCATACCGAAAGCCCGCTGTTGCCGTCAATGCGGAAAACGGCTATTGTTACGATTATTTCTCTCCCTTCGATGCGGACGTCGCAAAGACAGTCGCACAATATACGGCGAGACGTCTGGTGATCAACCGATCTGCGCCTTCGCCTTACAATTCCTGGCACATGGCATCTTCCCTGGGAGCGGTATGGCGTCTTTCCCAAAAAATGGCTGATCCGAAGAAACCAGTCCGCGATTTGGGCATTTTCTGGAAATATGTGACTGATGCCGAAAAGAAATGGATCCCTGTCCCGAAAATGGCGGGAGCCGCGTATGCAGCGGCTGCACGAGCCCTGGCTTATGTAAAATTCTCGAAAGAGATTCGCATCGGTTCTGATGTATATTGCTATACATTCACCAATGCGAAGGGGCAGACGGTTGCCGCATTGTGGAGTATCGGCGATCCAGTCAAATTGATCGTGGACCTTCCTGATAACATGAGACTTACTGACATCATGGGCAATGACTCCGCCCTGAAAAAAGGCAAAAATGAACTGCTGCTGACGAAATCGCTGTTCTATCTGACCGGCGACGTGGAGACAGACAAGCTGAACGATGCCATTGCAAAAGCGGACATTCCGGTGCTGAATCCGGTCCAGTGCGAAGGATACCGCATCAATGCAAAGGAGGGAATCTTCTTTGTCCGCAGCAATCTTTCCAAACCGCAGACCGTGACCATGACTCTGCAGGACCAGAAAGAAACGCTCTCTCTGAAGCCGTTTGAAACCAGGCGTCTGATCCGTTCCATCACAGAAAATCCGGGCAGGATTACACTTCAGGCGGAAAATGGCAAAACGGCTGATGCCGTGTTCGACAACAGTGCCGTTGCTGCAAAACGTCTGGCGGAAAAACCCGTCTTCAACGGTTCCGGCAGCTGGTTCGAGCAGGCTTATCAGGGAAAACTGGTCACGCCGGATGATGTCTTCCCCAAAACTGCGATGATCCCGGAATGGGGTCTGTTCAAAATGGACGGCAGCGATATCACAGCGGATTATGCTCTCGGCTGGGATGAGCAGAATTTCTACCTCGGGGTCCGGGTGAAAGATCCGGTTCATCTCCAGCGTTACAGCGGTATGAATCTCTGGAAAGACGATTCCATTCAGTTCGCTTTTTCCACCCGTTACGGGATCCCCGCGAAGCTGCGCCTGAAAACGGACAAATCCGGACAATTCGGAAATCAGGAGTTCAATCTTTCGCTGGCATTCGGAAAAAATGGTACGGAACTTTATGCCTACAATTACGGGAAGAATAATACAGGCTTCCTGAACTGGAAATCCAAGGTCACGCATCATAACGGATTTACCACTTATGAAGTTGCGGTACCCTTTGCCGAACTGGGGATCAAACCGCAAAAAGGAAACGGGATCCGCTTCGGATTCGTTGTCATCGACAACAACCGCACAAGCGATGACATGGCAAGATATCATCTGGCATTCTCGCACGGAATCACCGGCGGACAGGATATTGCCGCACTCAAAACTGTCATTTTGAAATAAAGGAGGCAAAATGAAAAAAACAATCATTCTCGCAAGCGTATTCCTGACAGCTGTTCTTTCTGCTCAGGTCACAGAACTCAACAACGTTACGGACTGGAAAGGGTCCGGCTGTAAACTGAAAGATGATAATCTGACTTTCAGCGGCCGATGGTCATACGTTTCGAGCATTCCATTGATCAAAATCGATCCCACGGCTCAGTACATTTTCGAATTTGAATTCAAGGGTCCGGAGAAACCTGCAAAGCCGTTGAAGATCACTGCTTATGTCACTTCGTATGATAAGGATAAAAAAATCATCCAGTCTTACAATGTCCTGAATTTTGCCGGATCGGAAGCAAAACTTTCACGGGAAGTGAAAATCGGTGACAATGAACTTTGGCTGAAAGATGCCAATGCCGGGAAATGGTCCGCACGGCCATGGGCATCCATCGCATTCAATGCCAAAGAAAACTATGCAGATCTGCCGAACCGCGATGTCATTAATAAGAATATCAAGAAAATCGAAACGGTCGGAAACGAACTGAAGATCACGCTGAAGACACCGATGAAGAAAGCTTATCCGGCAGACACTTGCGTGAGACAGCATATCTGGTCCTCGGATGCCATCGTTTTTACGGCTCCGGTGAATTCGAACTGGACTAAAAAAGCAGGAACCGTCACAGGTCTGCTGGGAGTCAATCCTCACGAAAAAGGCAGATTCTGGCGCGGCGCCGTCTATTTCCGTCCGTCCTTCTCGGTCCTGCCGGTGACAAAAGATCAGATCCAGATCAGAAACGTCCGTCTCACGGTAAAGACTGCGGATTCCATTTTTTAAGCTGAAGGAACGCCGTATGCAAAGCAATCTGCCGAAATGCAGTTGATCAGAAGTTCTGAGGAGGATACCTTGATCCCTGTTCGGCAACCTGGGAAATAAGGAAAAAGTTATGCGCAAATTCACCAATCCGTTTCTGCCGAAAGGCATCATCGGTCCGCTGACGAGTTCGCCGGTCGTGAGACGTTACGCGGGAAATCCGCTGCTCACCGCCGCGGATGTACCGTTCCCGTGCAATCTCGCGTTCAACGCCGGGGTCGCAAAATTCCGCGGACGTTATTACATGGCATTCCGCTATGACACCTTCCGCGAAAACGACCGCAATAAAGGTCTGATTGTTTCCGGGTCCGGACTGGCGGAAAGCGATGACGGTCTGCATTGGAAAGCCCACGAAAAGCCGATCGCATTTCATTGGAAAGGTAAAGAACTCGGCTGGGTCAACGATGCGCGGCTGACCGTGCTGGAAGATAAATTATACTTGAGTTTCTGTTTCAATACCCTGCACGGTGAACGCCCCGGTTTCGCCGAATGGAAAGGCGGCGACGATTTCGAGGTGGCTTGTCTGGGGATTCCCGCGCAGCGCAACATGGTGCTCTGTCCGTATAAGATCAACGGCAAATACTGGCGGCTGGAGCGTCCCGTCACCCGGCGGGGACAGTATGACATCTGGGCATCGTATTCGACCGACCTGGTCCACTGGGGCGAGTCGGAACTGCTGCTCGGCGTCGAGGATGTGCCGTATGCAACCTTCAAGATCGGCGCCGCGGCACCTCCCGTCGAAACCGACAAGGGATATCTGCTGTTCTTCCATTCCGTGGACAACGATCCCGAGCGGGAAATCGTTTATCCCGAAGGAGCAAAATGGTGTTCCCGCTATACCTGTGGTGCTGTCCTGCTGGACAAAAATGATCCGTTCAGGATCCACGCCATGACGCGGAAACCGCTGCTGGTCCCTGAAACGGATTACGAGACCGGGAACATGAAACTTTTCTGGCGGGAAAATGTGATCTTCCCCTGCGGCGCGGTCATGGAGGACGGCAATACGCTCCGGCTCTATTACGGTGCTGGCGATTACTCCACCTGCATGGCGGAAGTCAAGCTGGATGAATTATGGCGCGAAATGTCCCCGTATACCCGGATAACTCCTGAAGCGACCATTTCTCCTACCGAATTATGGAACGGATATTACGGCTGGGATGAGGAAAAATGAAAGATGTCGATTTATGAAAGATACGGCACGCTGACCTTGGAAAAATAAGAACGGCGGTCTGAAACAGCTTTTCTTCACCGTTCATTTGCATTTTCCGCATGGCAACGGTATATTACAGGAACGTTGATGAACAGGAAAAACGGAGACGACCGCTTTGTTTCTGTTGAACGCAACGGTCTGTACACGATGTACAAGGTTGACTTGCCATGGAGTGAACTTGGGGTGAAAAAGCCGGCGCAGGGGATGATTTTTGCCATGAATTTCTGCTTTTTCGACCACAATGATCCCGCTGCTCCCGCTGCCCGTCACAGGCTTGCACTGACTTCTGGACTCGCCGGAGGGTGCGATCCGTTTAAATTTGCTCTTTTTCAGCTTGATTAACAGGAGAATGAATGTGATGAAAAAACATCAGCCGAGCCTTCTGCCGGAAGGCAAAAAATGGAAATTGGTCTGGAGCGACGAATTTGACGGTCCGGAATTGGACACGGGCAAATGGAGCTGCCGGCTGCACATGATGCAGCGCCGCCATTATGCGTGGAGCGATCAGGATTATTCCTTCGACGGTAAAAGCAGCCTCCGTCTGGAATTGAAAAAGCACGGACTGCAATTCACTTCGACTCAGCTTCAGACCGGGGAAAATTACTTAGATCGTCCGCCGGAAGATCAGATGAAGATTTTCAGCTGGAAAATAGCCGATTTTTCCCAACCGAAATTCCTTAAAAAATATGGTTACTTCGAGTGCCGGTGTAAACTTCCGACCCAGCCCGGATGGTGGGCGGCTTTCTGGCTGCAATCGCCTCAAATCGGCTGCTGTCCCGATCCGGTAAGAGCCGGCATCGAAATCGATATCATGGAAAATTTCACCCGCGACGGCGAATACTCCCACAACATCTACTGGAACGGTTACGGCAAAGCAGTGAAATCCGGTCACTCCGGTCCGCGTCGTCTGGAAAGCGATATTTTCGGCTGGCATGTTTACGGCGTAGACTGGAATTCCGACGGATACATTTTCTACGTTGACGGCAAGGAGACTTGGCGTTTCAATGAGGCTGTTTCCCACACCGAGCAGTTCATCATGCTCTCGACCGAGTGCAAAGATTACCGCTACAACGGAATGCCCGCTCCCGAACTGCAAAATGCCAAGCTTCCGGATGCCTTTATCGTGGATTATGTCCGCGTTTATGACGAAGTAAATCCAAAAATTGAAAAAAGGCATGGCCGCACTGTCTTATAACAGAGGCAATCGCTGCTGTTAACGAAGGCGCTGAACATGAAAATTCGCCAAACTCAAAGTCTTCGTCATGGCAGCCGTTCAACCTGCTGGGCGAACAGGAAAAATGAGAGCTATGCGGTTATCTGCCGACCTTCGGCAGCTTCCGGAATCCGGACCGTTTCGGCACGCTGACCCTGGAAAAATAAGAACGGCGGCCTGAAACAGCTTTTCCATACCGTTCATTTGCATTTTCCGCATGGCAACGTTATATTACAGGAAAGTCGAACAGGAAAAACGGGATGAAAGCTGCACGGAACAGGACGATCGATTTGAGCGTGGAAGAGGGACGGATGTATCTGGACCGTTGTCTGAATATCCGGACCGCGGCGAAGCTGGACGAGATCCGCGACCGGACTATCTGCGGAGATACGTTCGAGGTGCTGCCGAACCTGCCGCGCAACAGCTTCGACCTGCTGATCGCCGATCCGCCTTACAACCTCGACAAGGATTATCACGGCAATAAATTCCGGCAGATGAAGGAAGACCAATACCGCGAATATACCGAAAAATGGCTGACGCCGGTCATGCCGCTGCTGAAGGAGACTGCGAGCATCTATATCTGCTGCGACTGGCAGACCTCGCCGCTGATCATGGAGATATTGAAAAAACATGCGGTGATCCGGAACCGGATCACCTGGCAGCGCGAAAAAGGCCGCGGCGCCCGGTCCAACTGGAAAAACGGCATGGAGGACATCATCTTCGCCACCGTGGGACCGGACTATTATTTCAACATCGACGCGGTGAAGATCCGCCGGCAGGTGATCGCGCCGTATAAGGTGAACGGCAAGCCGAAAGACTGGGAGGAAACCGCGCAGGGGAATTTCCGCAATACCTGTCCTTCGAATTTCTGGGACGATATATCCATTCCGTATTGGTCGATGCCGGAAAACACGGCGCATCCGACCCAGAAACCGGAAAAACTGCTGGCCAAGCTGATCCTCGCCAGTTCCCGTCCGGGCGATCTGGTTCTGGACCCCTTCTCCGGCTCGGGTTCCACCCTGGTCACCGCCAAAAAACTCGGCCGGCATTACGTGGGGATCGAACAGAACAGCCAATATTGCGTGTGGACGGAAAAACGGCTGGAAACTGCCGAAACCGATCCGTCCATCCAGGGATATGCCGACGGGGTGTTCTGGGAACGGAATACCGCGGGACTGCAGCAGCGTGCCCGCCGGAAACAGAAAACCTCCGGCTGAAGCCGGGACAAAGGGAAAGGGAGACGATATGAGATTTGTTTTTAGCATCCTGATGACTGCTGTGGCGGTCTTCACACTTCATGCTGCTGAAGAAGTCCTCCGGGCTGACCGCTGGGGATTCGATCCCGCCGATTCCACGGAACAATTGCAGAAAGCGCTGAATTCCGGAGCCAAAAAAATCATCATTCCCAAAATGAAATCCGCCTGGATCATCGCCAAACAGCTGCGTCTCCCAGGGAACTGCGAAATCATCTTCGAGGACGGAGCCGAAATCATGGCCAAGGAAGGCCAATTCAAAAAACGGGTCGAAATGCTGCTGCTCGGAAGAGGCATCAGCGGACTGAAGATCCGCGGCAAAGGGATTCTTACCATGCGCAGGGCCGATTACCGGGATCCGAAAAAATACACTCGAGGCGAATGGCGGCACACGCTGGGATTTCAGAACTGCCGCGGCATCGAAGTCAGGGACCTCACCTGCCGGGAAAGCGGCGGCGACGGCATCTATATCCTCCACACGGACGATATCCTCATCGACAATGTGAAATGCGTGCGCAATCTGCGCCAGGGAATCAGCGTGATCAGTTCCCGGAATCTGGTGATCCGCAACAGTCTGTTTGCCGAAACTGAAGGCATGGCACCCATGGCTGGCATCGATTTCGAACCCAATTACCGCAATGAAAAACTGGAGAACTGTCTGGTGGAGAATTGCCGTTTCGTCGACAACGCCGGAGCCGGGATCTGCATTGCCGTCAACAATCTCCGTGCGGACAGCGCGCCCATTGGACTGACCGTGCGGAATTGTGTTTTTTCCGGCAACAAATGGAGCCTCTACTTCAACACGACGGATGTCAAGGGGGAAATGCGGTTCGACCATTGTAAATTTCTGCCTCCGACCCATGAATCGATGCGCATCACTGCATGGAATGCCGACGGCTGCTCCCTGATTTTCAAAGACTGCGAAGTGGAACATCGGGGGAAGTGCCATCCCTTCGAACTCTACCCGGGGAAAGCGGAAGGTCCGCTGGGCAATATCCATTTCAGCAATGTGACGGTCAAGGACTCCCAGCCCGGCCGGGAACCCTTCAAATATTACGGCATGGATCTCTTTCCCCTGCTCCGGGTGACCGGCGAGATCGAGGCTGACGGGAAAAAATATCCGATGGCGGCGCTGACGGCGGAATCCGCCGGAAAAAAACTGCCGGTTCTGAAGACGGTCCCGGTCAAGGATCTGGTTCCCGTCAGCACGGCAAAGCAGATCGCGCCTGGGAAAGCGGTGCTCCGCACCCGCGGCCGCATGGAATATATCCAATACGCCGAGGCAGGAGAAACGGTCACCTTCACCGTGCTGGCCGCAAGAGGCGTCAAAGAAGGAGCGCCGGGCCGTTATACGGTGTATGATCCGGCAGGGAAAAAGGTTACCGAAGGAACTTTCCGCAGTGCCGGCAAGCAGCAGTTCCGCTTTACTGCAAAATCGACCGGCTTGCACCGTCTGAATATGACCGTTCCGATCGGTTTTGTCACCTCGGACCGTCCGGGCGGCGGACTTTTCGCAGGAGCGAGACTGCCGGTCAACGCCATCGGCGGGCGGATGTATTTCTTCGTGCCGCGTCAGGCGGAAGAAATCGTGATCCGGGTCGCGGGAGATTCCGCCATCGAAACGGCGGATGCCGATCTGCTGGATCCGGACGGCACCACTGTTGCAAAAGTCCGGAAGGTCTTTCTGCCGCAGCTGCTGCAGTGCAAGCGGAAAGTGCTGCGGGATGAGATCTGGTCGATCCGGAGCCGCGGGGTCGATGATTACAATCTGACCCTGTTCGGCGGGATTCCGCCGGTCCTTTCGGATTCACCGGAAAATGTCCTGCGGCCAGAGGATAAATAACAAAAGAAAAACTGCCCGGCGGAGAAATCAGTCAGGCTGGAATAAAAACTATCAACAGAAAGACAAAACAAAATGAAAAAAATCCTGATGACGATCACCGCCGGAGCGATGCTGCTTTCGGCGCAGGCCTATGACAGTTTCGGAGCAGCGTTCAGCGCCGGTCAGGCGGCTTTGAAGAAAAGAGATTATGATACTGCGGCCAAATGTTTTGCCGAGGCGCACAAGCTGGCACAAAAACCGGGCAACCGCTGTGACGCGCTGTTTTACGAAGGCATCGTGTTGTGCGAAGCGGGCAAGACGGATGACGGCATTGCCAGGATCCGTGAGTCTGTGAAATACTCTCCGTCAGTCACCCGCACGGCCACGCTGCAGTATCATCTCGGCCATTATCTGCAGAAAAGCGGCCGGATCGATGAAGCCGTGGCGGAATTGAAAAAAGCGCGTGCTCTGGACCCGAAAGCCCCGATGGCAGATTCCTGCGACAACTTTGCCGCCAGACTGCTGATGCGCGCCGGAAAGAACGAGGAAGCGGAAAAACTCCTGCTCTCCATCGTCAATGCTCCTGCCGCGGAAGACGGCAGAATCAACGCGCTCTGCCAGCTCCTGACTTTGAGCTATGTCATGAAAAAGGATCCGGCGCCTTTTGTCGCCCAGCTGGAACAGGCCCAGGCAAAGAATGGAAATACCGAAGTCGCCCGCTGCGGACGGCTGTGGGATTATTACCTGCGCACCCGTCAGAAAGACAAAGCGATGGCCCAGGCCAAACAGCTGCAGGACAATGCCCAGCTCACCGATGTCCAGCGGGATCACGGGACCTACTATCTGGCCCGCTACTATCAATTCTACACGACCGACAAAGCCAAGGCAATCGAATGCTGGAAAAAAATCGAAAACAGCAAAAACGCCTATATTGCGAAACAGGCCAAGATCAATCTGAAAAAACTGGAAAAATAAGAACGTTTTTCCCTTTTTTGAAATGCCGGAACGGAAAATGAAAAACTTGACTGTCCTTGTTTTCTGCCTGATCGCCATGGCCGGCCAGGCTGACCCTCCGAAATTGGTTTCCCATGCCGGCGACCAGTTTTCCGCGCCGGGACATTCCATCCCGGCCTACCGGGCCGCCATTGCGTTGAAGGCCGATATACTGAAGCTGGATCTGCATCTGACCAGAGACCATGTGGTCGTGCTGCAGCACGACAGGACGACGCAGCGGAAGATGGACCGGGATCTGACGATCCGTCTGGCGGACTATCCGGAAATCATGCGGACGTGCACCTACCGGCCGGTCGGCGGTTTCGACCGGGAAAAAATCGTCCGGCTGGAACAGGCGCTGGACCTGTGCAAGGATACGCAGCTGTCCTTCTGGCTGGATCCGAAAGGTTATACGCCCAAAGACCTCCGGAGTTCCGAGCTGCTGGTCGATAAGGCCATGGAACTGACCAGGAAATGCGGCATCGGGGAAGACCGGCTGATGGTCGCGACTTTCAGCCAGCCGGCATTGAAGTATATGAAACAGCATTATCCGGGGATCCGCAGGGTCCTGCACGTTTCCATGATTGACCAGGAAGACGGCACGTGCAAGGTCAACAGCGAAAAAGACAAGTCGAAGCAGAATATGAAACCGGAAATGATCCTTCCCCATCTGCTGAAAAAAGGCGAAGAGCTGAAACTGCATGGTTTCAATCTGCAGCGCAAATCGCGATATCTGACTCGGGAACTGGTGCGGAAACTGCAGGAAAAAGGCTATTGGATCTCGGTCTGGTATGTGCAGAATACCGAAGAGGCGAAACAGGCCATGGAGCGTGGAGCCGATGCCGCGGTGACGGACAATCTGAAAGAAGTGCGGCCCGTGATGATGAATAAGGAGAAATAAGGATTTTCAGACCGACTTACCGGGATCCCCCTCAGAATCCTCGAAATTTACCAAATAAAATCCGGCCGCGGCGGTCCTTCGGGAACTGCACACGGCCGGATTTTTCAGTTTAAGAACGGCTTACTGTTTGCCTGCACTCCAGCGGAACAGGTTCAGCAGCATCTTCCATTCATCCAGCTCGGGTTCGAGCAAGCGTCCATCCGGAGTGATGCCGAAGAGCTCTCCGGTATAGACGACCCTGCCTTTGCCGACTTTGCCTGAAATCAGCACTGGATATCCGCTGCTGTCCTTGAGTTCGATCCGTCCTTTCGGCCCCGGAATCAGACGGCAATGGTCGTAATAGCGATGTTTGTATTGATCGCCTTTTTTCAGGAACCCGGCAACGGCATCGGGATCGGTGACCTTCAGAACGGGCTGATTGGTGCCGGTGGCATCGAAGCCGCGGCAGATCTCCGGGAACCAGGTCGGCTTGAACGGACCGTTGTGTCTGCCGACCGCATTGTGCGCGAAGATCACGCTGCCGCCGCTGCGGACAAATTCCTTGATATTGGCAACCGGATCTTCCTCGCAGTCGCCGATCTGTCTGCAGGCGTTGAAAACCATCACATCAACATTTTTGAGGTTTTCTCTGGTCGGGATGCGGACCACGGAAACGGTAACGCCGGCAGCATTGTTGAAGCCCGCGAGGATACCGGCATTGTTGTCGCGGTAACCTTCGGAGCCGCGGTAACCGTAAAGGCCGACACGGACTTTGACCGGTTTGACCGTTTTCAGATATTCGGCACGGCGGACGCGGGTTTCGATGATGCTGGTGATATTGAGGTCGGCGGCAATATTTTTCCAATGGGAGAGACGGCTGCCGCGTACCATGCTGTTCTTCATGATTTTCTGGCCCTTTTCCGCTTCGGCCTTGCCGGCAGCGATGTTGCCGCGGCTCAATTCGTTTCTGGCGCGGATGCAGTGCAGCCGTGCGGCAGCGAGCAGTTCGCAGCGTTTGACATAGTCCATCAGGTCATCAAATGCCGCCAGCTCATTTTCCGGAACGAACTTCCGGACGGCTTCGAGCTGTTTCCAGGATGCGGCGGAATCAGCCTGCATCCGTTCCATGAATTTTTCCCTGTCGATGGTGGAAGGAAGGATATTGTCGGGATGTTCGGGAATGCGGACGCAGAGCTTGCGTGCATAGACCGCGGCAACGGTATCACCGGCTTTTTCGCCGTAAACGCGTCGGCAGGCCCGCGGCAGAAGACGCTCTTCCATCTCGGGACATTCGGCAAAGACGACCTGGTATGAATGTTTGTTGCCGGGCAGCATAGCGGCGCCCGGCGCAAAAGCATTCCACATGTATTCACTGGCTGTCATGTCCGGAGCGTAATTGTAAAGCGTGGCGACATGCCAGTGGACGAACCCGGTCCCGCTGCGTTCATTCAGATACATGCTGCCCGCATACCGGCCGGAATTGGTGTAGGACGGCAGGTAGCTGTAATCATACGGATAGATCGAGGTCCCGATCGGATGCGATCCGAGGCGCCGGGCATTGTCCAGGTAGAGATCGTGCGGGCCTTCCCGCAGGGTCAGACTGATATCCTTGGGCAGCCGTTTGGCGAGATCGTCGTAATATTTGAGCATCGCCGGATCGTCCACGCACCAGTATGGATACTGGCAGAAGCCGATGGCTGCGTGCGGGATCTTCTTTTTGATCGCACGGTAGAAAATCGAAATCAGATTGACTTCGGCGCCGACGCGGTCATCGCCCCAGCGTTTTTTGTCCATCTCGGTGCGCTTGGCCCAGTTGCCCGGATTGTCGAAACTGCCGCAGTCGATCGAATGGAATCCGATGCTGGACAAACCGGTCGAGACCATATAGTCGGCCAGTTCCTCGGCAGTCTTCTGCGCCAGGTCGTCGCGCGACCAGGAATATGCGCCGTTGAAATATCCGAACAGACCTTCTTCGGGTTTATAAGGATAATAATGACTCGAATATCCCTTGGGGATGAGCTTCTTGAAATCATCGCCGAGTTTGACCACGGAAGTCTTGTCGGTGACACCGATCCGCATGCCTCGGGCGGCCGCATAGGCGTTGATCTTCCGCCACAGTTCGGGGGGATATTTCCGGGTCATCAGCAGTCCGTTCTGACCGGTAAGCGTGATCTTGTTGGCCCGCAGCCGGAAGAGTGCATCGAGGATCTTCTTTCCGGATTTGCCGGTAATGAACCGGACTCCGGTTTCGAGCCGGCGCCGGGCGAAATCGGGCCAGTCAGCGATGACCGCCGGGAACATCTGACCGTTTTCACGGATCAGGTCGGACAGAGTCTGCCAGCCGTAAAGCAGACCGGCGAGGTCGGAACCGGCCAGCAGGATCGATTTTTCATTGACCAGCAGCACATAACCCTGCCGGATGGGTTTCGCCGGGGCGTCCGCCTTTTTCAGTTCGTCAGCCATATCGTCATAAAGACCGGCGCGGATGGTTTTGCTGCCGGATTTGCCGAATTTCGGCAGTTTGATCCGGTCAAGTTTTGCAGTGAAATAGTCGAAACCGGGCTGGTCGGCTTGATCCAGCCGGACGACCTGCCACTCGGCGGGATCGAATTTGAACGGCTTGCCGGTGATCTTCAGTTTCTTCGGAGCGGGGACCAGATTAAGCTTGTACTCGTCGAGCAGTTTCCAGCTGGCGGCGACATCGGGCGAAACGGGCAGCGGCTCGATCTTCAGCTTGAAGACTTTCGCCGGAGCAAAATCACGTTTGACCCCTTTCCACAGGATGATCTCGTCGATCATTCCCTTGAAATTGCGTCCGATGGTGACATCGCCGAACTTGCCGGCGAAAAAGTTGCCGAGCGTATCATCCGTTTCCCGGAGCATTTTGCCGTCCAGATAGAGGGAAATGCGCTTGCTTTTGGCATCCCGGACGATCGCGACTCTGGACCATTTTTTCAGATAGTTCTGATACGGCACCAGCAGGCGGACTTTTTTGCCGGAGCAGAACATCGGTCTGCCGATCTCTCCGGAAGACGCGATATACCAGTTTTTGCCTTTCTGAGGGACATGGATCAGATTTCCCCATTGTTT
>JAZUCR010000482.1:0-3291 GCA_045639225.1 Victivallales bacterium | reverse complement strand
AGCTGACGGCCGAAATTTTTCTTCTGCCTGGGAATCAACCCCTGCGGCCAGAACCAATGTTTCTCATATGGTTTGAAAAGCATCCAGATCGCAATGGCATTGGTCAGGTATCCGACTGCGGCCGAGGCGAAAACGGGGATCAGATACTTTCGGATGAAACTGCCGTCGGCAAGCCAGCCGGGCAGATATCCCGCCGCCGGGGTGTGCCGGAGAACGAGGAGCAGCACCATGAACAGCAGGATGACGCAGCTGGCAGCCCTGCACGCCTGATCGATGATCTTCAGCACATTCGTTTTCGGGGGGTCGGTGATCTGGTTCATAATCCGCCTTTCAGTTTTTTATTTACTATAAGGCCAGGTCTATGACAAATTCCGGCATATCAGGAATTTTTTTCAAAAATCTGTTTTCCTGCATCCCGGATTTTTTTTCTCAGAGCCGCCGGCTGCAGCACCTGGATGCGGCCTGCCTCGGCCAGGATCCAGCGGATGACTTCATGCTCGATCGCGGGATTGAGCGTGATGATCAGGGAATCATCTTTCTGACGCTCGATTTTTGATTTGAATTTCTTCTGCTGTTCGTAGATGTAAAAAGCGATGGAAGCATCGCAATGCAGTTTGATACCGGATACTTTTTCATAATTGAACAGTCCTTTGGCACGGGTGTCGTCCAGCAGTTTCTTATCGGTTTCGAAGCAGTCGATACCGCCATGCAGACTCTGGATCCGCTGAATGGCATAGAGCCGGATTTCTTTCGTCCGGTATTTGTATCCCTTGACATACCAGATGCCGCGGTGAAAAACAATGAGATGCGGTTCGAAATCGTGTTCGGAGATTTCCCCTTTCGGATTTTTATATTTGAGGCGGATCACCTGTTTGGTCCGCCAGGCATCGAAAACCGATTTGAAGATGTCCGGATCGATACTCGCCTTGATGCCGGAGGCGCACAGGATCGACTCGATCATGGCCGAATCGAAGAACTCCGAGGAATTGGACGCCATGGTCTGCGCGATGGCATTGTCCACGTCCTGATTCAGAGGGGCCGGCAGGATATCGCTTGCCAGCCGGGTGCCGAGCAGCGACATGCTGATAAAGTCCTGTTCGAAAACGGGCACCTGGAATTCCCAGTCCGGATCCCGCAGATAATAGCCCCGGTTGACGGGATCATATTCCAGCGGCGCCTTGTAGACTTCGATCAGGTCCTTGATATCCCGTGCAATGGTCCGCGGACTGCACCCGAAGGGCTCGCCGTCTTCCCCCTCATACTGGGACAGACGTTTCGCAAAGCCGCCGGCATTGGGATAATTGTTTTTTTTCGCTTCGGCGATGAATTTCAGCTTCCGCATCAGCTGTTCGCTTTTTTTATCCATTCGGGAAACATTCCTTTCTGATGTGACATTTTTCTCCGGGCCGTAATATAAACGGAAAAACCGGTTAACGCAATGAAAAAAACAGAAAAAAAGCTATGCGATCAGAATCGATATGACATCATTTGGCATAGTATGCCGGTTATATTTGGGAGAAAAAGCGAAAGGTATGGACTATGAAGGACCGAAATCAGAGAGTTTTGTTCAAAGAGATGATCTTCGATCTGCATTACCGGCTGCGTCTGGCGGATGATCTGTTCTGCCGGGCGGCGGAAGATCTGGTCGCCGCGGCTGCGCTGGAAGAATGGTCCAGTCGGGCAGAGGCGGTCCGGAGCATCGGGGAATATTCCGGCGCACTCCGGGTCATCGACCAGGATTTGAGCCTGATCGTGGAAGGAAAACAGGCGGTGTTTCCCGCCGACTTGCCGGAGTGGGTTTTCGATTTGCCTGACGGCGAGTTCAAAGGCCAGCTGCATTTGAAACGGCTGCACGGCATTGCCGAGGCAATGGAACTGGCGGTCAGCCGCGAACTGCTTCAGATGGAGATCCATCATGAATAAAATGAGATTCGGCGCGGTTCTGGCCGCAGAGGATCAGCGGATCGGTTTTTACCTGTCCCATCGGATCGTCCTGACCGTTCCCGAACCCGGCGTGGTCCGGGCGGTGTCTTACGAAGAATTCGGCCCCTGCCGGGTGTTTGCCCGGGACCGGATTTCGGTCAGCTGCTTCGATGCGATGATGAAGGCCGCGTCCACCCGCAGGAAATTCCGGAATTCCCTCGAAATGTTTAATTTTTCCATGAATTTCCCGGAAAATTTCACTTTCCGCGACTTATTATCGAATATGAAGCGAATATACGGTGCGGATTTGAAAGATTTTTCGATCATAAAAATTCAGGATGAACCTGATGAACAAAACCAGCAACCATGGAGGATGGAAATGGAAAATTTCGATGCCAGAAAAGAGTTCAACAGCAAGTATGAGGAAGCGCGCGCAAGATTCGGAAAACGGCCGAATATCCTCGTCTGCGGCTACACCGGCAGCGGGAAAAGTTCGCTGGTCAAGGCGATTCTCGGCGATGTGGTGCCCGATTCCGCTATCGGCGACGGTGCTCCGAAAACCATGGGTTACGACTGTTATGAAAACGACCTGGTGAGGATCTGGGATTCCAAAGGCCTCGAACTGGGCGAAACCGAAGCGTCGTTCACCGAGGAAACCCGTAATTTCGTCCGTTCCAGACAGGACGATCCCAATGTGGATAATCACGTCCATCTGGTCTGGTACACGATCCAGGGACCCGGCGCCCGCGTCACGGATTGCGACAAAAATCTCATCAGAAACATCTTCAACACGAAGAATGTCATCGTTGTTGTCACCAAAAGCGATATCACCCGCGACAATCAGAAAGCGGCGCTCCAGCAGGTCATCATGGAAGCCGGTATTCCGGCTGACCGGATCATTTTCACCTGCGATGAGGAAGGCGGATCCCATGGCTGCAAGGATTTGATGAACCTTTCCTACGCCATGCTTCCCGATGCCTACAAGGATGCCTTCATGGAAGCGCAGCGCATCGACCGGGAGGCCAAGATCCAGGCGGTCCGCGGCAAGGACGGCAAAGCGAAGGCGATCATTGCCACCGCAACCACGGCGGCGGCGGGCGCGGGCGCGGTGCCCATTCCGCTTTCCGACGCGGCGGTCATCATTCCGATCCAGGTTACCATGATCGCGTCTCTGGCGGCCCTTTACGGCCTTCGGGAAGAAGCGGTCAAACAGTCCGCGCTGCCATTTGTCGCCCGGCTGGCCGGCGTCTTCCTGGCCACCAGCCTGCTGAAACTGATCCCCGGTCTCGGCAGCGCGATCAACGCCACGGTCGCCGCTACGCTCACGGGTGCCATGGGACTGTATGTCAAGAGCAATTTCGAGGAAAG
>JAZUCR010000481.1:0-1667 GCA_045639225.1 Victivallales bacterium | reverse complement strand
GTCGGAGACAGCCTGACCAACGCCACGGTCTATCCGATTCGTCTGCACACGCTCTGCAAAAAGCCGGGCAATCCGAAACTGACCATGATCGGTTCTCACCGCGGCAGCGGCCGTCCGCCCGTTCCCGGCGGAGTCGCACATGAGGGTTACGGCGGCTGGACCTGGTACTCTTTCATGACCCGCTGGGTGGATGAAGCCAAGATCAAGGATCCCACTCCGATCAAGAAATTCTACGCCAAGAGCAAATTTCTGAATCTCAAAGACGGCAAGCCGGTTTTCGATCTCGCCAATTACCTCAAAAAATACAATAACGGAAAAGCTCCCGACTTCATTACTTTCCAGCTGGGCGTCAACGATGTTTTCGGCGCCGATGAAAAGAATCTGGACCAGCGGATCGAAACCATTCTGGCCAATGCGGATAAACTGATCGCCGCCTTCCGGAAAGAAGCCCCCAATGCCCTGATCGGCGTCGGTTATGTCACCCCCGGAGCCGGACAGGATGCGTTCGGCGCCAATTACAAATGCGGACAGACCGCCTGGGGTTACCACCGCAATCATTTCCGCCTCAATCAGGCCATGGCTGCACATTTCGCCAAATATAAAGACGCGAAGCTGGTGATGATCCCGTCCAACGTCGGACTGGACACCGAAAACAATTTCCCGGTCCGGAAAGAACCGGTGAACGAGGGGAACAAGGCAACAATCAGCCGTCAATGCAACGGCGTCCACCCTGCCCCGGCGGGATACAACCAGATCGGCGACACGTTTTACGCCTGGCTGAAATACCAGCTTGCCGCACCTGCAAATAAATAATAATTCAGAAAGGAAGAAATCATGGAACAAGCTCAAGATGTCATCAGTATCTGGGAGATCATCATGGTGGTCTGTTTCGGATGCAGCTGGCCCTTTTCCATCCTCAAAACCATCCGGGTAAAGAACCCGACCGGGAAGAGTTATCTTTTCATGAGTCTGATCATCATCGGTTATCTTGCCGGATGCGTTCACAAGATCATCTACGACCTGGATGCCGCCATCTGGCTCTATGTGCTGAACACCGTGCTGGTTGCCACCGATATGGGTCTCTGCCTTTATTATCAGAGCCGTCTGAACAGGAATAAACAACCATGAATCCCGAACATATCAAAGCATTTTCGCAGATCCCGCAGCCGCCGCGCGAATCCTTCGGGTTCATCGAGGATATCAAAAGCCCGCTGGAATACCATTTCCGCCCCGGTCAGGGCTGTGATGCCGGAGCCAATGCGGACTGCATGAAAAACGGCGCTGAGATCATCATCGAATACCCCGCTTCGGAGGATTTCCCCGAAACCGCATTCATGTCCCTCCGCCGCGTCCTGAAAGCAAAAAAAATCGCTGAGAAAAAAGGCGCTTATCCGTTGCGCTTCCGGCAGGGGACCTCACTTGGCAGAGAAGAATATGAAGTCACTGCCTCGCCCGACGGCGTTACGGTTTCGGCTTCCGATGCGGACGGTCTGCGCCGTGCCGTCTATTTTCTGGAAGACCGCATCTGCGAGGCGGAAGGAGCCTCGGTCACGCCGGGACAATGGAAACGGAAACCGTTTATCCGGCACCGGGTGTCGCGCTGTTTCTTCGGTCCGACCAACCGTCCGCCGTTCTTCATCGACGAACTGACCAATGATGTGGATTAT
>JAZUCR010000480.1:0-8826 GCA_045639225.1 Victivallales bacterium | reverse complement strand
GACGGCCGCCCCAATAAGGCGCGGCCTCCTACTCGATTTGCCGTTGGTCCGGTCCAGCGCGATCACCGAACCGTCGAACATATAGGCGTTGGCGGTGATCTTCGGATGCCGTGCACTCATGGTATACGTGTAAACAGTCGTTGTAAACAGCTGGCTGAACCGCGGATAACGTCCGTTGATGCAGATAATATCGTCACTGCTGGACATCTTCACCGGGTTGCCGTCGGCAAAAACGACGGGATTGTATTTTTTTCCATTATAATGGAGCATCCGGGCGATCTGGTTGTTTTTGACCATGATGGCATCTGAATCGTTCGGACGGAACCCGAACGTGGGATGATTCATGGCATAAGCCCGGTTGCGGGGATAATTGGGCTCGGCCGGACATCTGTAATTGGAGACGGTGGTATATTTCAGATAAATATACATGTCCGTCCAGCCCATTTGATTGGCCCCCATTCCGCGTGCCGGAAAAACCCAGTCCTGAAAATCATTTGAGTACAGGTCTTTTGCCAGACCAAGCTGTTTCAGATTGGAAAGGCACCGGATCGATTTGGCCCGGTTCCTGGCAGAGTTCAGCGCGGGCAGAAGCATCCCCGCCAAAATGGCGATGATCGCTATGACCACGAAGAGTTCTATCAGCGTAAAATGCCGCGGCATTTTATGCTTCAGGTATGAGAGATGAGGTATGAGAGATGAGGTGTTGATGTCGTTTTTGAATTTCAGCATGATTTCCGTCCTTTCATTATTTATTTTCAGCGTCATTTTTCAGCCGTTTCAGCAGTTTTACCGCTTCCGCACGGAACCTGTCCGGCTGTTCGGGGTCATGTCTGTTCCGGAGAACTTCCGCCGGAGCGGATTTGAGGAAGGCGGCGGTTTCCGGATCATTCTGATACGGCAGCAGCGCATCCCAGTAACGGATGTCCGTGACTCCCTGCAGCAGGGCATACATCCGGATAGACGGTATGCAGCAGTCGTCCGAACGGTAGGTTATCGCGCCGAGATGAGTCAGTTTCCAGTCTGAAGCACCCGGCCGGCCCCAGCCGGTTTGTGTGAAAGTGTAGAATCCCAGCCAATCGAACTGATGGATCCGGGCGGTCCAGGGATGGAGCCGGAAATAGGTATGGAGCAGTTCCCGGATATTGGTGCTGCATTCGTAGATGGAAGTGACCTGCTTTTTATTCGCCTGTATTTTCCGGAGGAGCGAAACGATTGCCGGATCGGCCAGCAGATAATGATGGAAATTATGCTCTTTGAGATAGGGGATGAACGGAGCGATTTTCTCTGCGCTGAAACCGAAATTGGCGGGTCCCCAGGTCATGGAAAAATGAGCGTCGGGCAGAGTTTCCGCCGCAATCTTCGTCATCGCGAAATATTCTTTTTCAAATTGGATCCGGGGTTCATCCACCAGTTCGATTTCGATCTCTTCCGGTGGAATGCCGCATTCGTCGGTGAGCTTCCGGAATGCTTTCAGATAATTCCGCCAGCAGTTTTCCCATTCCGGAGTGAAAACTTTGATCTCCTTCGGCAGACAGATTTTTTTGAAGATTTTATACATGCTGGCCGCGACTTTGTAGCGCGGTTTGACACCATCCGGCGCATTGGCAAACATGGCTTTGGCGGCTTCGAACGCATTGACCGCACCCGGCGATTTTCCGTCGGTCAGGTTGCCTTGCTTGTCGAACTTGAACCGGAAGTTCCAGGTGTTGACCGTGAGGGCGGGGGACCCCAGCCGGCAGGTCATCAGGAAATAATCCCGCGAAACCACCTGCTGGACGATGTTCTGAGGCCGTGCCGGCGGCAGCTTGAACGGCAGAATTTCCACGTTCAGCGGATAATCCCGCATCTGCCCCCGGTATTTGCCGTTGGTGAATTGTGCCGGTTCGGACAGCGGGATGATGCGGATCGAACCGGGATAATTGCCGGGGTTGACCCCGCCGCAGTCGAATTCCAGCCAGACAATGCCGATCTCGCGTGGGGGAACCACGATCACATGCGCCTCGTTCATTTTCGGCAGCGGATCATAAATGATGCCCGGATGGTCCGCTTCGGAATCCTTGACCGGCAGGGCTTCCCGGAACGTAATGTTTCCGGCAGGGTACCCGTTTCCGAGTCCGGTGCGTTCGGCGGTGGAAAAGTTTTTGGCGTCGGCGTGGACGATCACCCGGTAGGCCGCCGTCTTTCCGGTTCGGTTCAGGATCGCGAGCGGGAGCATGGCGATTTCATTTTGAGCCGCGGCCAGGCTGATCTTTTCCCGGATCAGGTGTTCCGGATCCACCGCGACCGGTTCGGTATACTGCCAGGTCACGGGCAGCCGGGCCGCCAGAAACGGCGCATTGCCCATGCGTGCGGACTGGATCTTCCGGCGCAAAGTCTGAACCGCGGCGATGATTTTACCCGGATCTTTTTCAGTGTTTGTTTTCAGCTTTTCAATGTCCTTAAGCAAAGCTTCCGGAGCATCTTTTCTCAGAAGCGATACTTCCCGCTTCAGATAATCTTCCCGGCTGCCGAAGATCAGCGAGGCGAAATTATCCACATCGGAAAAACTGGTTTTGACCGGAGCATACGCATAATTATTCTTGTTCAGGAAGATGCCGATATTGATGCCGAGCGCGGTTCCCGGAGCGGGCCGCGAAGGATAACCGATCAGCTTCCACGGAATGTTCATGGTGCTGATCCGTTTGCCGTTGACCTCTTCCGTTTTGCCTGACCAAAGATTGAATTGACCGTCCGGTTTGCCTGTGCCGCGGTAGCGGCCGCCGCCGGTTGCGATCGCGAACTGGGTATAAAGCCGATCCTTTACCGGCGGCGCGAAGAAGAGTTCGATCACATCGTCTTTCCATAAACCCATACCGTTTTCCCTGACCGGGACCAGACCGGGCCGTGCCGGCGGCAGTTCCGCAGAGAAGACGATCCCCTGGTCATCGCAGGTGATTTTGACCGGCAGCTGCAGGTGTTCGGCGGGGTCCTTCCGCTGCGGCAGGGTCAGAACGGTTTCAACGGGGAGTGCCAAAGCCGGACGCGGAACTGCGGGGGAGGCTTCAGTCGCGGTCAGAACCGTCGCTTCCAGACTGTTCTGTTCTTCGATCCGGATATTGTCGATCATGACGTAATCTCCGACGGACGGCATAACCTTCATCTGGGAGGAATCCGCCCAGAACTGGACTTTCAATCCGATGAACCTGGTTTTCGGTCCGGTTTTGAAACTGCCGTTGACCCGGGTCCAGGCCTTCGGGGAAGCCGCGGCACCTTTCGGCAGGGGCCGGATCGCTTTCCCTTTCCAGAAATACCCAGTCGGAGCATCAAACTCAAGGACCCAGAAACCCACGCCGCGCATGCCTTTGAGATCGAGGCTGAATTTATAGCGGGTATCCGGCTTGACGGGCACCCCGCAGTTTTTGCCGTTTTTTCCGAAAATCAGACCGCAGGACAGCTCTTTTTTTCCGTCTTTTTCCCTGAATCCGGCGATCTCCATTTTCACGCATTTGTTCCAGGAGAGATCTTCGGTGACTTTCGAAACCCTGATTTTACCCCGGTCCTGATTGACCGTGATATCGGCAAGGTGGTCTTTGCCGTTGAAATCACCGTTTTGAAGCAGAGCGGCATCGGCAAAAACGCTCAGAACCGCCATTCCGAGAATAACGGATACAAATTTCATGATAAATCGACCTTTTCGATTGATGTTTTTTCTTTCACTGTTAATTATATCCGCCAAATGAGGTTTGACAATAACAGATTCGGGAAAACCTGTTTCAAAAATTCCGGTTTACAGAAAAGTGAAACAGTATCTGACACAGTTTGACAAGCAATCGAAACGTGTTATATTATGCGGAACAGTAAAAGAAGGTGATAAAAGACATGCGGGTCGGAATACGGGAATTGAACGTTCAGCGGGTGACGGAATATCTGCAGAACCGGCTGCTGGCGCTGCCGCCGGGTGGGAAACTGCCGGGGATCCGCACCATTATGGCGGAGACCGGGACTGGACGTATGATCGTGCATCATGCGCTGGAAGAACTGCGGAAAGCCCGGCTGATCCGGATCGATCCTTACAGCGGCATCTATCGGATCAAGCCGGCTGCCCGGACCGATGAAGTCCGGCTGCTGAACTGGCAGATCGTGGACCCGAATGAACGGTATTCCTTTTTCGGGATCCTGTTCCGGAAACTGCAGGAATGTGCCGAAACTTCGGGACGGAAGCTCAGTATCGAATATGCCGAACACCGGCTGCCGGAAGAACTGGTCGGGGAACTTGTGGACAACGGGATAACTAACTGTATCGTCTGCAGCGCGAACATTCCGGATTTTGCGGAGTGTCTGAAAAAACGGATGGATATCTGCCTCGAACTGCTGCCCCGCCATACCCGGCATGTGACCGGGGAACTGCGGAATTCGCCGAATATGACCGTCATGCAGATGAATTATCTGCTGAAACGCGGGTATCGCCGGATCGGATATCTGGATATCGGCGGCAATGATACGACCCGGTATCCGCTTCAGGTGCTGCGTCTGCTGGATTATTACAGGCTGATGGCGGAAAACCGTCTGTACGTCAATCCGGAATGGGTATTCCATTGTTCTGACCATTATGTCGGCTTTGAAACGGGGATGAAGCGGGTGATGACTTCGGATCCGAAACCGGAAGTGCTGATCGTGCCGGGCTCGGCACTCGCGCGGCTGTATCCCTGGTGCCGGAAACACCGGATCCGCATCGGCAAGGATTTGGCGATTTTCAGCTGTGATGAGGTCAATAATCCTTTCACTCCGGAACCGACCACGATCACGAACAGTCCGGCGGAAATCGCGGAAACCTTCTGGAAGATGTTTCAGGCGGCGGAACGGGGGGAGAAAGACGCCAGTTGCAATACCGAACTGTTCATTCGCACCGGTCAGACCGTTCCCGACCTGAAAACCGCTGCGGAATAGTTATTTTTCCGGTTTGCCGGATTCGTTCTGTTCCAGTGCTTTGAACGCTTTTTTATCGGCGAGTGAAACATGACCGTCGACCATGCCGTTGTCCAGATCGTTGACCTGCGTCCGGGCCTTCAGGTCACGGAAGAGCTGCCTCAGGTCGATGATGCCGCCGATCATGAACCAGACCATGGAAATCAGCGCTTTTCCGCAGGCGACCACCACGGAAATGATGAAGAGCCGCCAGCCCCAGCCCTCGATCGGCCACGGGGAGAAAGTATTCCAGATGATCGTGCCGACGAAGAACAGCAGGAACGCCACGCCGAAACTCCAGATGAAGGTGGAGTAGGCAATGATCTTGTCGCCGAGTGTGTAGTCCGGGGTGATGCCGATCGCTTTCCGGAAGAAGTTCCGGAAGGTGAGTTTTTCGAAATGCTTGACTTCGCCGTCGATCGAATATTTGCCGCGGTGGAGCATGCGTTCCAGATTGAACGGCCGGCGGCAGGTCAGCCAGGAAACCAGACAATACATCGTGATGCTCATGACCATGGCGATGAACATGATCTCGCGCGAATTGATCGGGAACTTGATGGCGCTCATCCGCCATAAGACCCAGGGTTCGAACGGAGCGCTCATGTTTGCCAGCAGACGGCTGAGTGCGGGAATCCAGCCGAGGCTGTCGAGGAAGGGGTAGACATGATCCGGCCAGTTGCGCTGAATCAGCAGGCCGCCGCCGGAAAAGACCGCGCCGGTGAGGATGGAGGCATAGGCGCCGGCCGTGGTGCCGAACCGGGTATAGAGCCCGCCCAGCATTACCGCTCCGGCTCCGCCTACCCACACGGAAGTAACGATGATCGAGTAGAGCTGAATGTAATCCAGCTGCTTCATAAGGAGCGAACCGAAAAAGAAGACCACGCAGACGAACACGGTCAGCAGTTTGACCAGCCGGATATGCTGCTGCGGCGTCAGCGGCTCTTTCCGCAGCGGGATGATGATGTCCTGCACGATGGTCATGGCGGAAGAGAAGATCCGGCTGTCGTCGGTGGAGACCATCAGCATCAGCATGAGCAGGATGAAGATCCCGATCAGGGCCCCGGGCAGGACCTGCCGGATGAAGATCGGCAGCCGCAGCTGGTTGTAAAGGGTGCGGAATTCCTGGAATTTAGCATTGCCGTTCGGCGTTCCCTTCAGTGTGTCCAGCGTGGCTTTCAGATAGGGAGTATCCAGATTCTGTTTTTCCGAAAGCGGCTTGTCTTTCCCGATGATGTGCCGCTGTTCGGGAATGGCGGCGGTTTTCGCCTTTACCGCGGCATTGATCTTCTGGTCCGGAATGATCTCATCGGCCACCCGGGCGCACATTTCGGTCCGGATCTCTTTGGCTTTCGAAGCATAGTGGACGTGGTTCATGACAGTCAGGATCAGACCGGCCATCAGCAGGTAGAACAGGGGATTGAAACCGGACCGCCAGGCGCCGAGCACGCCGGCCATTTTCTGTTCGTGGGCCGATTTCGCCGCCGAGGACGATCCGCCGCCGAACCAGACGCTGCGGTTGATGATGCCGGCAAACATTGCCACCACCACGGCAAACAGATTGAAGTCGCGCAGTGATTGGATATCATACGGATTGATGAAACTTTCCCCGGCGATCCGGTCGGACATCACCGGCACGATCTCGTCCCACCAGGAGAAATTCATCAGGATGAACATCGTGAATACGAAGATGATCGGATAGGTCAGCAGTCCCTGGATCGTATCGGTGATGAGCAGCGCCAGCGAACCGCCGGCCAGCAGAATGGTCATGGCCAGGAGCAGCACGATCAGAATTACCAGTGCGAGAGTCTGCACCTGGAAACCGAAAATGTCGACATAATGCGGGATGCCCAGCAGATAGATGAAGAACCGCGCCGAGATCGCCGGCACGATGGTGTTGGTCAGCATCTCCACCGAGGTCCGCAGAAACGCGCAGAACAGACGGAACGACCGGCTGTAACGCATCTCCAGAAACTGTCCCATGCTCATCGCCTTGGTTTCCCGCAGACGGTAGGTGCAGAATCCGGTCAGCGACAGGATCAGGGTGATCGGCGCCGCGATGCTCGACCAGAACCCGGTGGAAAATCCGGTCCGGTAATGGACTTCGACATACGATACCAGCGCCAGAATGCTGAGCGAAGACTCCATGCCGCCGACCGAGATCAGATACCGGCCGCAGATCCGGCCGCCCGCCAGAAAATCAGGGATGCCCCGGATGTATTTCCTGACATGGAATGCCATATACAGCACCCCGATGAACGGGACCGCCACGATCAGCCAGTTGTACCAAGTCATTTTTCTGCTTTCCTTTTCTGATTAAACAGTCGGCAGCGCAGTTTCATGCACTGTTTTTCAGTGTTTTCCGACATTATGGTTTCCGATAATTATTCCTCATCGATACCGGAACATAGCACGAAAAACCGCATAATTCAAGCTGCAGGGAAGCGAAACCAAGTGATTTGTCATTTATTTGTACGATGCTTTATATTTTTGAGTTTTGCTCTTTTTCATCTTCTTTTTCGCCGGTTTCACTGGCAGGTTTTCGGCCGCTTTGCGCACAACATTCACTTCTGCGGTTTGTCCGTCAGGTTGTTCGATCGCGAGAGACGGCTGCCTCATGCCGGTCCTAAATAAAAATTTTTTCCATTGTCCCATCTTGACCTTTTTCATTGTCCTGTTTATAGTATCAGAAAACGGGGGTCATCATGCTCAAACGGGAAACCATCTATCAGGAACTGGCGAGACGGATCGGCCGCGGGGTCTGGAAACCTGGAGACAAACTGCCGGCGGAACCCGTCCTCTGCCGCGAACTCGGCGTGGCGCGGGTCACTTTGCGGGCTGCTTTGGACCAGCTTGCCGACGAAGGATTCCTTTCCCGTTCCCGGCCGGCGGGAACCATCGTGACCATTCCGGATAACGCAAAGAAAAAAGTTCTGGTCATTGCTGAGGGTTCCTCCGCACAGCCGGAAGTTTCCCGTCCGGAACTTTATATCATTCCGGGGATCGAACGGCGCTGCCTGGAACTCAATATGGAAATGGAGATCGTCAACAGTGTTTTTCTCCCGGCCGAACTGCCGGAAAATTATCTGGGTGTCATCCTGCTGGCCTGCGATTTCAACGGCCGGGAAAAGATCCTGGGCAAGGTCCGCTCCCTGAATGTGCCGGTGGTCAATGCCCATACCTTCCCCCGTGACCCGCAGGTGACCGGACTGCCTTCGCTGCTGACCGATTTCCGTTCCGCTTTCCTTGCCGGACTGACACACCTGACCCAGATGGGACACCGGAAGATCGGTTTCGTGATGAATGAATGGAAAACTGCCGAAAAACGGTTCGATATCTCCATGCGCGAATTCCCCGGATTCCTCAAACAGGCGGGTGCCGCATTCGAGGATCGTTTCCTGATCCAGGTTTCCCGTGTCGATGCCGATTTTTCGGAAGAACTCCGGGCGTTGGTCTTTTCCGACGACCCGCCCACCGCGCTTTACGCCTACTCGGATTATTTTGCCATGACCTGCTGCAATTTGCTGAAACAATGGGGCGTCCGCATTCCCGAACAAATCGCGGTGATGGGATTTTCCGGCTACACATCCGCAGCGCTTCAGTCGCCCCCGCTTTCGACCGTGGATTTCGGTTATGCGCGCATCGGCAGGATCGCTGTGGACATGCTTCGTCAGCACGAAAAATGGTTCGGCAAAACCGTCCCGCTGGTTTATTCCCCCTATGATGTGATTCCCCGACGCAGCACCGATTTTTTCAGGATGGATTTCGCGGAAAATGCAAAACGGGGCGGAAGAAAGATTCAAGACACAAGTCGCAAGACACAAGAGAAAAGTTTGAATAGATTGGAATCAGAGTAAAGGCAGCACACAACAGATAACAGCAGAA
>JAZUCR010000479.1:0-2121 GCA_045639225.1 Victivallales bacterium | reverse complement strand
GCACTTTATTTTATTAATTGGTTTCTGCCGCGGGCTTCACTGCCTCAGCAGTCTTGGTTTCTGCCGCGGGCTTCACTGCCTCGGCGGATTGGAAGACCACCGCCACCGCTTTGATCGCCGCAGGAACATCGCCGGCATCCGTCAGTGTGATCGCCAGGAAACGCTTCTTCGTGACGCTGCTGGCGTTCCAGACGCTGGCACTGGATTCCTCGCGGTAACTGACCGCATTCGTGCCCGCTTTCACCGTCGATACGTCCCCGGAGATGAACAGCGTTCGGAGTTCGGGGATCTTGTTGTCAGTGGTGCGCCCGGCATGACTGTCGATCACCGTGCCGTTGCCGCTGAGGTTTTTCGTGGTGATTCCCTGCGCGATGGTTTCGGTGGCACATCCAGCGATGAGAGCGATACCGGCCAGAACCGGAATGATAAAGAGTTTACGCATGATTTTGACTCCTTTTCTGAAAGGCTGCGATCCATGCATTTTTCGCAGCCGGGGTTGATATTGCTATATTGGTCGCTTGCATGACGCCGGTCCAATAATTGAACGTGCAGCGGTAACTCTTGTCGAACAAGATCTTCCAGCTGAGCGGATATAAAGCGTTTTTGATTTTTCTGGTGTTTCGGCACCAGTCATCCACGGTTTTGGCGAAGCCCTCGTCAGAGCCGTCCGATTGAGCAAACTGCATATCATGGATGAGCACGACCGGCTTGAACAGATGCATGGCGGCGGTCAGCGCTTCCCTCGCAACAGGAAGCCAACTGTCCGGACCTGCGCCGTTATATTCGGCAGCGATCTCCTCCAGGGTAAATTGGTCCAGAACTTCCCGGCCGTCCAGGTTATAAAGTTCACATTCCAGCTTCAAGCTGGCTATTTCTTCAAGATTATCCATTCGTGCACCTCATTGTCCGGTTGTATCGGGATCCCAGCCTTTGTTGTTGCCGGAACGTGTCCAGGTCAGAGTGGCAAGCCAATATTTGCCGTTCCAAGACACCGTGGCGTTGTCGCATTTCCAATTATAACCGGATGGCGTCATGCCGAAATCCTCCTCGGGCCGGCCGATCTGGTTCAGTTTGCCGGCGACCATGCGGCCGGCACTCCTGGCCGAACGGAATTTAGCCGTTTCGGTGATCGAATAGGTGGATATTTCGTAATTGTCCTGACCCAGTTTGAGAGGATTTTTCAAAGCGTGCCAGCGGCCATTCCTGTCGACCGGAGCCTCGGCCAGGGATTTGACCCATGCATATTTCTGGGCGTCATTGCCGGTCAGTTCGGTGGTCTGGGCAGTTGCCGTATCCCACCAGGCAGGGACGGCGGTGACACCAGGAGCGGCCATGAGATAGTAATTCCATTTTTTCCGGTATTTTGGCAGCCCTTCAATGGGAAGGCTCAGCATGGAACCGTGAAGCTGTGCGGATTTTTTGCCATATTCGGAATTGGGTTTCTCCTGAAATTCGCCGTCCAGATCGGTAACATATTTCTTCTCACAGACCCAGATGTTCGGACTTTCCTGATAGACGCGGGAACTTTTCAGATTGCCGTCGGCGGTGGAAGCGCCCGGACGGTCCGCCTGGCTGAATTCGAGGATCTCGTCCTGACTGCCGGTCCAGCAGACCGTGGTGACGATCTCGTTTTCATTGCGTTCGGTCTGTCGGGAATTGAATTTAACGGTGATTGACACGGGATTTCTCCTATTTTAGAGTTTTCCGAATTCGCTGACCATACTTTCGATGCGCTGCAGGATGGCATGCATTGCCTTGTTTTCTGTCGCGATTTGCTGATTGTATTTATCTTTGTCCGGGACAACTGCACCGCCCTGGAAACCTCCCCTTCTGGTCAGGTCGTTGGTCTTGATTGACAGATCTCCGAAATCCGGGCCGCGCCGGTTATCGAACTGCCAGGTCAATTCATGAAGCTTCTTGGTGGCGGCGATCTCGCTGTCCGTGAGCTTGCTGCCTTTGGTGCGTTCGGCATCGCGGAGAGCGCGCTGTTCGGAGGCTTCTTTGCCTTTGCCGGCCTTTTCCATGGCCCGCCACTTCAAATCCTGGGCTTTGTCGCGGTTGCTCTTCTGGAGGGCCAGAGCTTTCTGGGCCTTCTGCTGGTCCAGGATCGCCTTCTTTTCT
>JAZUCR010000478.1:0-9618 GCA_045639225.1 Victivallales bacterium | reverse complement strand
GGATGTCCGCGGGGAACAATGCATAACGGTTCGCCGGATTGAGTCCGTAGATCCCCTTGGAATCGGATGCCGGCCAGCCCGGCAGGAAAAGTCCCCCGCTGCCTGTGGAGGTGACTCCGTCAACCCGCCCGTAGAGCGGTTTCCCGTCCGGATCCAGCATCATCTGGAGTTTTCCGTCATCGTAATATTGATAAATCCGCTTCTGCGCATCCTGATACATGCAGCGGATGTTTTCCGGATATTTTTTCCCGGGGAACCAGGGGACCAGCTGTTTTTCCGTGAAGATTTTGGAACGCAGGACCAGATGATCCGCAAATCCGGACTTGATGTCCATGTCCGGTGCCGCGGCAAACATCCCCATGCCGCCGAGGGCATCGGAACAGGCGCTCACCACATGCCTGGTCAGATCGTCGTTGACCATCACGGTGTGGATCCAGGTACGGTTCCCGAACAGGAACGCATTCATCGGGATCTGACGATGGATCCGGGAAGGACGGAACCGCTTTTTTCCCCATTTCTGCGCGGAATTCAACGGCCATTTGATTGCCATGGCAATGGCATCCTGCCCGTATTCGGAAGCCATGGGCACCTGCGGCATCGCTTCGGCGAGATCGGCGGCAAGCCGCTGGTTCCCCTGCGCGCCTGCCAGCCCGTCGATGAAGCCGTTGCCGTTGTCCGAGGCACAGCCGAGCGTGTCCTGATAATTGGCATCCGTGCCGCTCTGGCGGTTCATTTCGGCGATGGTCCGGGTATAATATTCCCGCCAGCCTTTGGACAGCGGGTCGCCGTAAATCAGCTTGCCCGGTTTGAGATTGGCAAAACGGTCGTTCCCCTTCGCCGCCGTCAAAGTTCCCACCAGTTTTTCATCGAATACGTTTTTATCGCCGTAATAATTCGTGATGCTGTTCCGCCGGGTCAGGAAGAATTTTCCGAGTTGGTCGCGTTCCCAGACCGGGGAACGGTAATTCGCACACAGCGCATTGACATAGCACATCACCTTGAAACCATGTTTGTGCGCCCGCTGCACATCCGCCGGATAATGCGGACGCACCGTATAATCGGGCAGCTTGGTGTCGAATCCCTCTTTCCTGGCCTGCCAGACTTGAAGCAGAACCCGGCTGGCCGGCATCAGTTCCCCGATCCGTTTCAGCGATGCATCCGATGGAATGCCGGTATCGCTTACCGCATTGATCCCGTTGGCCCACGGAATCGAATCCCGCCGGGCGATCTGCTCGGCAAACTGTTTCCGGTACCAGTTCCGGTAAGGACGTGCCGCCGCGATCCAGCCGGAATCGGCAAAGGTGTCGATTTTGACAACCGGAGTTTTTACCATATCGTGCGGTTCGAACGGCATTATATTGTTGATTTCCAGCCCGAAACTGGAAGCGCCCGCACCTCTGCCGAGCATGATGAAATACGGCCGGAAATCCGGGTCTTCCGACCAGTAGCCCAGCACGGTGTTTTTGACTTGGAAGGTCATCAGTTTCGCCTCATAGAACAGCGAGGTCGGATTATAAGTGATCAGAGCCGGTTTCCCGCTGGCCGGATATTCCAGACCGCCGAAATTCGGCAGGAAAAATTTCCCGGTCCCATCCAGGTTTTCGATCGGGATCTGCAAACCGAAAACCCCCTTCATTTCCGTGAATCCGGTCCCCAGAAATGCCAGTGCGCCGTTGTCGTCTTCAAAAAAACGCAGTTCGATGAAATCATTCGGATAAAACCGGCTGCTGTCGGTCAGTCCGGTCCAGACCGCCTTGACCGTTTTTCCGTTCCGTTCCACTTTTAATTTGCTTTTTGAATCCGGATAACGGTAAAGGGTGATTTTTTTCCCGAGGACGGGGGACTGGTCCAGCATCGGTTCTCCCCAGGGGAAATGGAGTTTGCTCATCACTTCCGGCTGTCCCGTCATATTTCCGATCCCCGCCGTACTGGAACCTGCGGGCGTTTTTTCCCCGGCCAGTTCCACTCCGCCGGTCAGGTTTTTCACCGCCGTGATCCGCGCATTTTTCACCTTGACTTCCGTCCTGGCTGTACGGAAGATCAGAACCTCGCCCTGACGGCGGAAATCCAGCCCGGCAGACGCGAGAACGGCTCCGGCCAGCAGCATCGTCACAGATATCTTTCCTGTATTCATATCGTCTCCTGTCGAATGAATCTATGCCATGCTCTCACTTGTGCCATTTCGCATCGGAACCCCAGAAGACATCCTCCTTGGGAATGCTCTCCTTGATGAAATACTGTTTCTGAGCCGCATGTCCGTCCTGATAGGCGGCATTCAATTTATTCCCATGCGTAAAACTTATCTGGGTATAACCGGAATAATCCAGCCAGTACCGTTGGGCATCGACAAATTTAAAGACCGATGACGGCTGGGCCAGGCGGAACTTCCGTTTCGTCTGTTTGGCCGCATCCGCCGATGCATTGTACATGGGATGAAGGTAACTGTTCACGCCGTAATCGAAGGTCGCCCCGAGTTCCACATGCGGTGCGCGGTAAACTTTGTTGTTGTATGTTCTGATCCGGGTCTGTCCGGGACACCAGAGCACCTTGGGGTAGTTGACACCGGCCGGCAGATAACCGCTGCGCCGCATCATATTTCCCCAGTTTTGCGAGTTGCGGACTGCGGCGATATAATGACTCCCGGCGCTCTCCTCCTCGTAATGTTCGATGATCAGATACAAATTCTTTTCCGTATTGAGGCAGGCGATGGTTTTGGCCGAGATTTTGGCGTGGTTCAGGGCGGGCAGCAGCATTCCCGCCAGAATCGCGATGATCGCTATGACGACCAGGAGTTCTATGAGCGTAAAACTCCGCTTTTCCTCCCCGGAGATGAATGATGAAAACCCCTTCATGGTTGGTTTCCTTTCTGCCGTTTCCCGCACGCAGCAGGTTCTGTTTCCGACTTGTTTTCTCATGGTTGTTCCTCCTGTTCTATGAAATATGAAATCAGAAAATTGAAAACCCCTGTTCCCCTGTGCCCCGATACTTTCCGGCCGGTTCGATCACATATTCCGCCATGGTGAATTCCTTGCCGTGCCGTCCGGAAAGCAGAAATTCCGCGCCCAGCATGCCGTAGCGCAGGGACGGAATGTAAATGACTCCGGCATGACGGCCGATCTTCGCCTGATTGACCAGCGCGGATTCCGAAACCAGCAGCGGAAGATCGGCCGGAAGTCCGGTTTCATCATAAAAATCCTGATCGGGGTCGTAAAATCCCAGCGGATCGGAATACAGCAGCAGCCCATCGAATTTTTCTTTTGCATAAATCTGTTTCAGCCATTCCGTGCATTGACGGAAATTCCAATGCCTTTCCCCGAAAAACAGCTTCCCTCCGACATGATGTTTTTTCAGCTCCCGGTCAAACATCGGCAGGCAGATCTCTTTTTTAGGGGCGATTGCACATAAGGCATAAACGATCCGCTTGGCTCCGGCCCGGACAAGCCAGGAAATCCCATCCTCGATCAGCCCGGACAGGTAATTGTTGCGGGAGACCATGAAACAATCCGTCTCCGGCGGCAGGGTTTCCGGCGTATAATTGCCGCAGCTGAGGAAAGCCAGCCGGCAGCGCCGTTCCCGTAACAGCGGAAACAGCGGCCCGAACCATTTGCTGTAGAACATGACCATACTGTGCGCATTCAGCTGGGACAGCTGGTTCGGATTGATATCCTCCGGATTGTTGCTCTCCGTTACGGGGATCGTAACTACTCGCCGCTGGTATTTTTTGGCCACCGCCAGCGCTCCCCGGATCAGCAGCTGGGAGGCCAGACTGCTGACCGTGTCTTTGTTGAAGGAAAATTCCGTATACGGCAGCAGAACGGTCAACGGTTCTTCCGCCTGTATGGCAATGCTTTTTTCATCTATGACGAAACTGCCCCGGGGATTGCGGATGATCCGATGCACATCCACCAGTTTCCGCATAGCGATCCCCAAGGTGCGCGAGGATACCCCCATGATCTTGCACAATACCCGTTCCGCCGGCAGTTTGTCTCCCGGTTTGCAGTGCATGTCAATGTAACACTGCAGTTCCGAACAGAGTTTCGCTATTTTCGGCGGATGCGCCACAGAAAACCTCCTGTTTTTTATTCCCACCGTAATTTTGTGAGTGCATTACTTTGTTGTCAAGCAAAAAATAAAAAAAAGTTGCCTTTTTTATCGCGTATCCTTTGGAATGGCGGCAGTGCCAAAAATCCCGGTCGAGAATTTTTGATGGATTGCGAAAAAGACAAGATCGGGAAATTTGAGCGTGGCTACTTGGAAAGTAACCACAGAAAAGTTTCCGGTTTTGGACTTTCGCAAGACGCAAAAAGACCGATCATGACTTTTGGCACTGCCGCCTAATCGGTCACATCAAATGCCGGGCCGGGAATTTGCGGCGGCTGGGCATACCGCGATCACCGGCATGGGCGTGGGCGAACACCCGTCTGGTAATCCGGCTGATAGCTGGGGCCCGGGCGATGGCCCGTTCCATAACAAATGAACATCTGAAATATTTGGGATATGAAGGGATCCTGAAAATAACCATGTACTTCACTCAAATTGCTGAACCACCGTATGCCGAACGGCACATACGGTGGTGTGAGAGGTCGGCTGCCCCAATAAGGAGCAGCCTCCATCTCGTTTTTTTCAGCCGAGTTTATCTGCTTATTTCCTGCCACAGTATTTTTTGAAAACTGCAATGTATCCGCGTTTAATAATATCCCGACTATCGCAGATCATCAAGATTCGCCCGCCTGCCGCAAGAATCGTGCGAAGGGCATGCTCGACCTCCTCCGTCGTGTGTTCCGCATGGATTTACCGGAAATTCTTTGTTCGGTCAGGTCTGCGGTCCTTTATGACGAGAATTTCTGTTAAGCCTGACCTTTTTATTTTCCGACCAGCACCAGATGGGGGAACGACATGGGGCAATTGGCGGACTTGCCGTCAAGAGCCGTGGTGAGTCCTCCCGAATACTCGCCGGGCTTGTTGCTGTCGGGCACGAAAACGCCGAATCCGAACGATCTCCCTTCTTCCAGTCGCAAGGGAAGCAGATATTTCGCCGGAATCGCCGTCCGGTAGAAAAGTTTCCCGTTCCGGATGAAGAACTCCGTGGGAATATCGTCGGCGAAGGTATTTCCGGACGGGGTGTTGTTGCCCAGAGCCAGCTGACCTTCAACGGAATGGTAGCGGTAAAAACGCGCCCCCTTGCCGTCTGCATTGGGGAAGATGGCATAGGAATAATCGTTTTCGTCGAGAAGACGCGCTTTCCTGTTGCGTCCGTCGGCCAGGGTGTCGATGTAGAACTGAACGCAGTCGTTTTTCCATCTGCCCTGCGGTTTGGGGTATTCCACGTGGACGAAGGTCTTGTCCGTGATCTCGAATTCGAGGAAGAGAGCCTTGGTGTTCCAGCCGGCCCGGAACACTCCCTCTGTCTGAGGGGCCCCCAGTTGGGCCGGGATCCTGATGGCCTTGAGCTTGCCGAAGTCAAGCGTCTTCAACGTGGCTTCCTCGGGGACCCTGTGAACGACGGCGCCGTAAATATCGGATGCGTAATGATAGGTGTTGCCGCCTCCGGAAATGGAGAAATCGAGCTTCTGCGAGGTAAGACGGTCATCGGAAAGCTCCTTTTTCAGAGGAAGCGTCCGTTCCGCTTTGCCGCTGGCGGCTATTTCCAGAGCAATTCCGTCGATCGTGCCGGCAAAAGGCTTGGAAATGTAATTTTCGATCTTTACGACGGCACTCTTCGCCGACGCAATGAACACATCCGCGCCGAGGGGTGAAATCCCCTCTCCGGAAATGACCGCCGTGTTTTTCAGCGCCTTGAGCATCTGAGGCAGAGTTCCCGCTTTGCCCCGGAGGAAAAGCGGAAAACCGGAAACGGGGAAACGGAATTTCCCTTTGGTAAAATTCCGGGGACTGTTCATCAGGTCGAGAACACTTTCCAGAGAATCGCCGAAGTCCGCCTCGACCACGGGAGCGTCGATCCGCCCGTCGTCCACGCCGGGCAGATGACACCAGACCGCGGCCACGGGACGGTCGAGTTCATCGGCGAAGACGTAGCTCCGGGTGAAGGGGGCAAAACGGATGTCCTCCACGAATCTCGCATTGCCGAGGATATTGCTCAACTGGAGTCCCAGGGCAGTCCGGATATTTTCAATGATGTCGGGATAAAACGACCAGGTGAAAGACGGCACCACCAGTCCGATGATATTGGAACTTTTTCGCTGGAGACTCTGCGCCATCAGATTGGGACGGTAGTTGTGTTTCCGCACATACTCCTCAATCCTTTTACGGTTCGAGGCGCCGACGCAGCCGTTGCCGCTGAGACAGCGATAGACCGTCATAACCGAAATGCCCAGTTCCCGGGCTATCTGTTCCTGTGTTATCATATTTCCAACCAAAAAATGTTATACGTAGAACAATGGCTAATATATCCCTGTTTAACTGTTTTTCAAGCCTCACTGCTCAGATTTGTTGAAAAAAAACAAAAAACCTGATTTATTTTAAGTCCACGATCATAAAAGCCGTGCGGGCTATGTCGGATCAGCAGGGATCGGTTTGCAGACAATCGGGTTGGTACACAGACGCTCGGGATTCCCGCTCCGCAGACTTTATACTTGCGACATTTTCGGTCTGTCATGCTGCGTACGGGAGGTTTTCAGGAAAATCCATTCCCGCAAGCTGGTTTTCGGCAATGTCGCAACGCATAAAAGTGGATTTTCCCGGCTGTTCGGTCAGCCGGCCTTGCGGACCACGAAGAACCAGCCGTAAAACAGGAATACGATCGTCGGGGTCAATCCTCCGACCGCGGGGGGCACGAAGCCCTGTTTGCCGAGCACCAGGAAAATCTCGGTGAGCAGCTGATAGACCACGATCACACCGACGGCGGTGATGATCGAAAGGAAAATGCCGGCACGTTCGTTTTTCGCCGCCAGCGGGAGTCCGAGGAATACGCAGAGGAAACAGACGGTCGGGAACGCCAGCCGGTAATAAAGGATCGTCTTATACATTCCCCGCAGACTCGGGACCATGGACGCATTGTCCTGAAGCAGGTTGTAAATGATCCAGGACGGCAGTTCTTCCGGCGGTTTGACTGCATTGACGATATCTTCGGGCTGTTCGGGTATCTCCTTGGCCGGGATCACCAGTTCTTTGATTTTTTCCGGATTGCCGGGCAGACGCAGTTTCCGGTGATATACGGTCCGGGTGGCATGATAAAAATGCCAGCCGGTTTTCGGATCGAATTTGGCTTGTGCCGCGCGGAGATCCCAGTCCAGGATTTTATCGTTTTCATCCGCGAAATAGTATTTTTTCAGAATGACATTGTGTTGGACGCCGTTCTGGTCGAAATTCTGGAACAGCCAGTCGCGGAGCTTGTCCGCACTGCGGTACTGGAGCATCCGGTACATGGTTTCTTCATATCGCGGATTGCTGAGTTTTTCACGGATGAGCACGGCTTCCTGTTCGGTCTGGGGGACCAGCAGTTCATTGAACCAGAAATTGACCAGCATGACGACGAACCCGACGCAGAAGATAGCCAGGCCGCAGCGGATCAGGGACAGACCGGAGGAACGCATGGCCGTGATTTCCTTGTTCCGTCCGAAATTGGCCAGCGTATACATGCAGGCCAGCAGGACGGAGATCGGGAGGACGAAGCGGATATTGCCCGGCATCTTGACCAGGAAATAGCGGGCGATCACCCGGAAACTTGCTTTGTATTCGAGGAAATCGCTCAGGTCGTTGAAAATATCGCCGATCAGAAAGAGGAAGGTGAAGGCGAACAGCAGAATGGAAAAGGGGATCAGAAACTCCCTGAGGACATAAAAATCCAGCGTGGGAAGGAGGAAAAATGTTCTCTTGCAGGTGGCCTGCTGGATCTTTTTGATTGCCTGAGGTATCATGATCGGGATTTCCTTGTTCAGGGCAGCTGTTCGAAAGCGGTCAGGATCGCTTCTTCGGTTTCCTTCCAGCCGAGGCAGGCATCCGTGACGGAAATGCCGGGGAAGATCTTGCCTTTGGTGGTGATATCCTGTTTGCCGGTTTTGAGATAACTTTCCAGCATGACGCCGCAAATGGCGGTCTGTCCGCTGCGGATCTGGGAAATCACGTCCGCCAGGATTTTCGGCTGCTGAAGCGGATTGCGCAGCGAATTGGCATGGCTGCAGTCGATCATTACCGACGGCGTCAGTTTCAGCCGTTTCATCAGTTCGACAGCATAGGCGACGTTTTCGGAACTGTAGTTGGGCAGATGCTGTCCGCCGCGGAGAATGACATGGCAGTTGCGGTTGCCGCGCGTCTGAAACACGCCGGTACGGCCGTCATTGATCACGCCCAGGAACGAATGACGGGCCCGCGCCGCCTGAATGGCTTCGACCGCCACATTGATCGATCCGTCGGTGGCATTCTTGAAGCCGACCGGCATGGAAAGACCGCTGGCCAGCTGACGGTGCGTCTGCGATTCCACGGTCCGGGCGCCGATCGCCGCCCAAGAGATCAGATCCGCGTAATACTGCGGAATGATCGGTTCCAGAAATTCCGTCGCGGCAGGCAGTTCCATCCGGGTGATCTCCAGCAGGAGTTTTCGTGCCATCCGGACGCCTTTTTCGATATTCCAGGTCTGATTCAGATCGGGATCGTAGATCATGCCTTTCCAGCCGACGGTCGTGCGCGGCTTTTCGAAATACGTCCGCATGACCAGCATCATTTTGGACGATACCCTGTCCTGCAGATTCCGCAGCGCGGAAGCGTATTCGAGCGCCGCCGGAATGCTGTCGATCGAACACGGTCCGGTGATGACCAGGATCCTGGGGTCTTTCCGGAGGATGATGTTTTCAACCGCCTGACGGAATCGGAAAACGGTATCCTCGGATACGAAAGTGGTCGGGAGTTCTTCCAGAATCTCCTGCGGAGTCGGAAGCGGATACTGCTTTTCGATGTTCAGGTTGTTAACTTTGCTGCTCATTTCGACAACATTTCCTTCAATGAACCGATCGGGATCGTCTGCTGGGAACCGTCGGCCATCTTCTTGAGCACAGCCTGACCGGAAGCCAGTTCCGCTTCACCGAGAATAAATACGTTGCGGGCTTTGAGACGGTCGGCGGACCGCATCTGGGATTTCATGCTCTTTTCTTCCGGTTCCAGCATGACGGATATGCCGCTCTGCCGGAGCTGCGCGGCGATTTTCCGGTTTTCCGCCAGAGCCGCACCGCCCAGGGAAACCAGATAGACCACCGGTCCCGGAACTTCGATCTGAGGCACTTTCATGGCTTCGCGGACCATCAGCAGCCGTTCGATGCCCGCGGCGAATCCCACGCCGCAGACCGGACGGTTCATGCCCGGCAGATTCAGTTCATAACGGCCGCCGCCGGCGATCGCGTTTTGTCCGCCCAGTCCCGTATGCGTGAGCTCGAAAACCGTATGCACATAATAATCCAGGCCGCGCACCAGTCTCGGTTCGACGGTGAAATCGATATTCCAGTCCGAGAGGATCTGGCAGACCTGATCGAAATAATTGCGGGAATCCGGACCGAACAGCGAAGCCGCATCCGGCGCGGCGGCAATGTGCTCCTGACATTGCGGCTGCTTGCAGTCCAGGATCCGCCAGACATTGCGTTCCAGACGGTTGCGGCAGTCTTCGCACAT
>JAZUCR010000477.1:0-13567 GCA_045639225.1 Victivallales bacterium | reverse complement strand
TCCGCTCACGATCAGTCCGTCCTGAATGTGGATCGTGCGTTTGGCGCAGTCCGCCACTTCCGTGGCATGGGTCACCAGGATGATCGTGATCCCTTCCTGATTCAGCTCTTCGAAAAGCTTCATGACTTCCACGCTGGTCTTGGAATCGAGGTTGCCGGTCGGTTCGTCGGCGAACAGCACGGGCGGACGGTTCACCAGCGCCCGGGCGATCGCCACGCGCTGCTGCTGTCCGCCGGAAAGCTGCGACGGTTCATGATCCATGCGGTCGGCGAGACCGACACGTTCCAGCATGGCGCGTCCGCGTTTCGCCGCCTCGCGGGAAGAAATGTCCCCGGCGGTGTAATACAGCGGCATGCAGACATTTTCCAAGGCGCTGGTCCGCGGCAGCAGGTTGAAACTCTGGAAGACGAAACCGATGTGCTTGTTGCGGAGTTTGGCGCGTTCGTCGCCGGAAAGCCGTCCGACCTCGCGTCCGTCGAACAGATAGTCGCCGGAAGTGGGACGGTCGAGACACCCGAGGATATTCATCAGCGTGCTCTTGCCGGAACCGGAGGCACCCATCAGCGCGACATATTCGCCTTTGTCAATGGAAAGCGTGATGCCCTTGAGCACCGGAACGTCGATCTCGCCGAGCGAATAGGTTTTCCGGATGTCATGCAGTTCGATCAAGCTCATCTCGATCTCCTCTGGGTCCTCTGGCGGCGCGGCGGCGAGGGCAGGAACGGACTGCGGTTTTCGCCGCCTGCTCCGGCGGCCATC
The DNA here is from genome assembly GCA_045639225.1 of Victivallales bacterium. Classification (GTDB taxonomy): domain Bacteria; phylum Verrucomicrobiota; class Lentisphaeria; order Victivallales; family UBA1829; genus SIG94. Next base: position 12,808 of record JAZUCR010000477.1, on the reverse strand, counting down.
TGCCGTGCGGCGGTCTGAATCTCCTGTCCGGTCACCACGACCATGCCTTCCTTGAGTTCGGGCGAGGAGACTTCCGTGGTGGAACCGTCGTTCAGGCCCGCGGTCACAATGAGCGGTTTCATCGAATTCCCCTGCTGGACCCAGATCCGGCGTTCGCGTTTCTTCCGGTCGAGTTCTTTTGCCGCGACCGCTTTGGCGGCCGGCGGGATCATGGTTTCATTCGGAGTGAAGCGGAAAGCCGCATTGGGAACTGCGAGCACGCCGTGACGCTGCGCCAGCAGGAATTTCACATTCGCGGTCAGATACGGCAGCAGCGTGCCGTCGGAATTGTCCGTTTCGACTTCGACCACGTAGGTGACCACGTTCTGCGACATGGTGGCGTTCAGGCGGATCTTGCGGACGGTTCCCTTGAACATGCGGTTCTGGAACGCGTCGACCGTGAACTGGACGGGCAGACCGACTTTGATCTGGCCGACGTCGGCCTCGTTGACCGACACCCACACCTGCATGCGTTTGAGGTCCTTGGCGATCAGGAACAGGCTCGGCGCATTCATGCTGGAAACCACGGTCTGGCCGATATTCACGCGGCGGTCGATAATGACGCCGTTGACCGGAGATTTGATCACGCAGTAGGAAAGATTGCGGGCGGCCCGTTCCTGCGAAGCATTCGCGGCGGCGAGCTGGGCTTCGGCCTGCGCGAGAGACGCCTGCGCGACCGCCACGTTGGCTTTCGCCACATCGTAGTCTGCCAGTGCTTCGTCATAGGTGTTCTGTGCGATCGCGTTGGTCGGACGCAGCTGTTTCGCCCGTTTCATATTCAATTCAGCCAGCTGGAGCCTCGCTTTCGCCTGCAGGATGTTGGAGGTTGCCGAATTGATCGAAGCGTTCGCCTGCAGCTGCGCGGCCTGGGCGGAGCGCAGTTCCGCCGCATAAAGAGAATCGTCGATCCACGCCAGCACGCCGCCTTCCTTGACGATCGAGCCGTAATCGACCGGCTTGCCTTTCGTGTCGGGTCCGAATTTGGTGATCATGCCCTGCACCTGGGCGCCGACATTGACCAGTTCTTCGGGTTCCACGGTCCCCGTTGCGGTGATCGAGCGCACCAGATCGGTTTTCCGGATCGTATCGGTGCGGAACACCACGCGGTCTTTCGGTCCCGCATATTTCCGGTAAGCCAGGACTCCCAGATAAACGAGCAAAGCCAGAATTGCCAATCCCACGATCAGCCGTATCAGTTTTTTCATCATTCTCTCCATGTTGGTTGTGATCTGCGACTTATACTTTTTATAACGTTCCTGCCGCCGGTTTATTGCATGAGGAACGAAAATATTCAGCAGGTAACATACTGGTTAAACTGATTTTTTCAACTGTTATTTGAAAAAAGGACCCTGCTCATTGATAAGTTGGATAGAGTTTTACTGAAAATATCAATAAAATCAGCTTGACAACCGGGCAAAATGCGGATATATTATTGATAAGTTGATTAGAGTATTGATCAAACCTGTCAATGAAGAAAGGTTTTTCTGATGGAGATCGAACGTAAAGAATATTTACAGCAGCTGATCGACCGGCAATGGAATGGTCTGGTCAAAGTCATTACCGGGATCCGGCGATGCGGCAAATCCTACCTGCTGCGGACTCTGTTCAGGAATTATCTGCTCTCCCATGGGGTGAAAGCGGAACAGATCATCCACCTGGAACTGGATCTGACGAAAAATATCCGTTACCGGAATCCATTGGAACTGGCACAGTATATTCACAGTCTGACGGACGGCAGGAACGATCGGTTTTATCTTTTCATCGATGAGATCCAGATGTCCGAACCGGTGAAGAACCCTTATCTGCCCGAGGGTAAAAAAATCACGTTTTATGATACCTTGAACGAGTTGAAAGAAATGCCGAATCTGGATGTTTATGTGACGGGCAGCAACTCGCGGATGCTTTCCAGCGACATCCTGACCGAATTCCGCGGGCGCGGAGATGAAATACGGATTCATCCGCTTTCCTTTGCCGAATTTTATTCTGCCGTCGGCGGCGACCAGCGGGCCGCATTCGAACAATATGCTTTTTACGGCGGCATGCCGCTCGTACTCGGATATAAGGATGACGGAGCGAAAATGGGATATCTTCAATCGCTCTTTTCCGAACTGTTTCTGAAAGATATTATCGAGCGTAAAAACATTGAATATCCGGAGGAACTGGCTCAGGTTCTGGATCTGCTCTGTTCTTCCGTGGGTTCGCTGACCAATCCGACCAGGATCGCCAATACGATCCGTTCCCGCAAAAAAGTCAACGTGTCTGTCAATACGCTGAAAAGTTATCTGGAATTCCTGAAAGATGCGTTCCTGTTCTGCGAATGCAAGCGTTATGATGTTCGCGGCCGGGCTTATTTCGATTATCCGATGAAGTATTACTGTGAGGATGTCGGACTGCGCAATGCCAGAACCGGATTCCGGCAAATGGAAATGACCCATCTCATGGAAAATATCATCGCGAATGAATTGCGCGTACGGAACTTTGTCGTGGATGTCGGCGTCGTTTACGAAAATGTGAAAAATCCGCGCGGCAATTACGTCCGCACGCAGCGGGAGATCGACTTTGTCGCGACCCGGGGAAACCGCAAGTTGTATCTGCAATCGGCATTTGCTTTGCCGGACGAAGAAAAACAGAACTCCGAATTGAAACCGTTTTCCCTGACCGGGGATTCTTTCCCGAAAATCATCGTCCGCAGCGACATTGGCAAATCATGGTATGACGATCACGGCATCCTGAACATCGGGCTGATCGATTTCCTGCTCGACCGTTCGGTTACCGCGTGATTCGATTTCAAACGTTTTTCCGGGGATCGCGGCAAAATCCGAATCGGTATTCTCTTCTCTGAGCAAACCGTTTTTCCTGCCTTTGTCACACCCGGTTGATTTTGCCTTGAACTGTGCTATATTACGCACAACTTGACAGGGGTTCGAACGTGGAGAAGTGGAAAAAAATCCTGCACGATGCAGTGCGCGATCCTGCGGAACTGGCGGAACGTTTTCAGTTGTCCGCCGCTGATTTGCGCGAAGTGGGAAAAGTTTTCCCCTTCCGAATCCCGCGGCCCGTGCTCGACCGGATCGAAGCTCCCGGCGATCCGCTTTTTCTCCAATGCGTGCCCGACCGGCGGGAACTCTCCGCCAGCGGTGACCTGCTGGACGACCCCCTCGGCGAAGTCCGTTTCGGCAAAGAGGAATGCATCGTCCAGAAATATCCCGACCGCTGTCTTTTCCTGGTCAGCGGCGAATGTGCGATGTATTGCCGGTTCTGCACCCGGAAACGCAAATTCCGCGGTCCTTTCCGCGTCGGAAAAAAACAGATCGACGAGGGTTTCGCCTATATCGCCGCCCATAAGGAACTGCGCGATGTGCTGATCTCGGGCGGCGATCCGTTCCTGCTGGACGACGACCGGATCGAATATATCCTGCGCGGCGTGCGTTCGTGCAAACATATCCGCATTATCCGGATCGGCACCCGGACTCCGTCCATGCTGCCCGAACGCATTACCGTCAAACTGGTCCGCATGCTGAAGAAATACCATCCGCTTTATCTGAATGTACATTTCAACCATCCCGATGAACTGACTCCCGCCGCCGTCAAGGCGCTGAACCGTCTGGCCGATGCGGGCATTCCGCTGGGCAGTCAGACCGTCCTGCTCAAAGGCGTCAACGACGATCCGGAAGTGATGCGCGAATTGATGTGGAAACTGCTGGAAGCCCGAGTCAAGCCGTATTATATTTTCCAATGCGATCTGATCTACGGCACGGAACATTTCCGCACGCCGCTGTCGAAAGGAATCGAAATCGTCAAAGCGCTGCGGGGCTGGAGTTCCGGCATGGCCAATCCGCATTTCGTGATCGACCTGCCCAAAGGCGGCGGCAAAGTCCCTCTGGTCCCGGAATATCTCGTCAAGACGGACGGCAGATTCCGCACCTACTGCAATTACTGCGGCGAGGAATATCTCTATCCGGACCTGGAAGAGACACCGGAAAAAGACTGAAACAGCAGGCACGGTCAGAATTTCGATCTCAGGCTGGGCACGGTCTGCCCGGTGCGGATGAATAGTTCCGTATAAGCGCTTTCGACTTTTTCGCCCCGTTCCGCCGCCAGGAACATTTCCCAGAACGTTTTCGCGATTTCTTTCGGATTGTTGGTGATCACCGTCGCTTCCGGTTTCAATCTTTCGTTAATGTCGTCGCAGCTGAATATTGCCAGGTCTTTTCCGATGCGGATATGATGTTTCCGGCAATAGGAATATAGCCGGGTCAAAGATGCTCCCGGCACGATCAGGACTTCCGGCTTCGGATCTGAATTCATGATTTGTTCCATTCCGGTTTCCAGATTGTCATAGTAATCCGAGCAATAAAACACCCAGTCCGGGTTCACCCGCAGGCCGTTTTCCGCCATCAGACGGTAATAATCCATCAGCCGGTGCACCTGAACCGGGTATTGATACATGTTGCTGCCGCAGGTATGCAGGTACCCGATTCGCCGGTAACCGCGTCTGAGCAGATAATCTATCTGCCGCACAGTCATGTCGGGCGAGTCGCGCAGTTCGCAGACAATCCACTCATCATGACGCGGCAGCAGTTCCAGACAGACTTTCATGCGGCTTGCGAGTTCGCGGGCGAAATCCGGCGAAGCCGCACCATAGAGGATCACATTGGAGATTCCCGAATCAACCAGTTCCTGTGCAAGTTTTCCCGGCGGCCGGACCCCGGCATTTTCTATCGTGATCAACCGGTTCGCTGCCCGGGCCTGTTCCAGCAATTTCAAAAAAAGGATTCCGACGAAATCAGAATTGCTCAAGTCGCCCAAAGTCCAGTGGAGCAGCCGGATTTCCTTGAACTGTTCCGCTGCTGGTGCCGGAAGCGGATTACGAAACCGGCAACATGGAACTGTTCTGGCGTGAAAATGTGATTTTTCCCTGCGGCGCGATCATGGAGGAAGGGAACCTCATCCGGCTCTATTACGGGGCCGGCGATTACTCCACCTGCATGGCGGAGATCAACCTGGACGATCTGTGGGGCGAAATGATCCCGTATTCCCGGAAAAGCCGGAACGCAACCGTCACCCTGTCCGACATGTGGAACGGATATTACGGCTGGAATGCGGAGTGATGCGGTATCGTCTATGGCGCAATTCAGCCGATGATCGGAATATTGTCGGTCCGGACCACTTCCATGGGTACGGTTTCGGAACGAGCTGTTTCCTTTCCCGAAGCGAGCGATAGCAGCATTTCCACTGCCTCGATCCCCAACTGCAAAGGATGCTGGTCGACGGTTGCCATCGGGATCAGCTCGTTGATCGCCCGCAGATTGCCGAAACCCGAAAGACCGATTTTTCCGGCTTTCCGGGGAGATATTTCCGGCAGGAGGCGGTATACATTCAAGGCCAGGAAATCCGTCCCGGCGATCACTGCGGTATAATGCGGAAAATTCTTCTGCATTTTCTTCAGGAACAGCCGGGTTTCATACAAGCTTTGATTCAAGACACTGTAAACGCGCGATTCGGCATCTTTTATGCCTGCCTCACGCAAGCCGTCCAGCACGCCCCGCTTCCGTTCCGCCGCCACCGCAATCGTGAACAGGGCGATCATATCCCGATGTCCCCGCTCCAGAAAAGCCCGCACGATATCTTTCCCCGCCTGATAATTTTCTCCTGTGACATGATAAAGCGATCCCGGTTCGAAAGGGGGATCAAGGTAAACGACCGGAACGTTCCGCACGGATATTTTTCCGTAACCATCCGTGATGATCCCCAGGATGCCGGAATTTTCCAGTTTTTCGAGCACATCCGGGAGTTCCTGCGGGGACGGCTTGCAGAATATGGTCAGCAGATTTTCCCTCATGGCGCGGGTCTGAACCCCGTCAATGGCCCGGACTGCATATTCACTGCTCATCGGTCCCAGGTAAACGATGGGCTTGCCGGAATAACCTGACAGGACAGACCGGACCCTGGTGCCCTGCCCCCGGCGCTGCCGTTCCAGCAGTCCTTCCGCGGCGAGCAGGGAAACCGCTTTGTTCGCCGTTTTCGGATTTACGTCGAAACGCAGGGAAAGCTCATACTGGGATGGAAATTTATCGCCGATCCGGTAGATCCCTTTCCGGATCTCTTCCCTGAGCGTTTCAAGCATGACATCGATTTTGTTCATGTAAAACTTTCCTTCCGTTTTCGATGTGCGATACTATAGCATCCAACCCGTCGGGAGTCAAATTGTCATCGATGTAAATTTTCCTTCTTCAATAGAGGGTGGCTCACATTTTTCAAAAAATCACGGTTCAAACATCTTGATTTTTCAAAATATCGATATAACTTACAGTAAAATAATCTTGAATAGAGGGTGGTTCACTATCATTAAAAAACTAAAAAAACAAGGAGAAACTGGAAATGAAAAGACTGAAAAAGGTTCCCGGAAAGATGTATCAAAGGCAGAAGTATTTCACTCTTATAGAGCTCCTGGTCGTTATCGCGATCATCGCGATTCTCGCGGCCATGCTGCTGCCGGCGCTGAATAAGGCAAGGCAAAGTGCAAAAGCCACTCAATGCACCGCCAACCGGAAGAATTTTGCAATATTGTTCAGCGGTTACAGCAATGACTACAACGAATATTTCATTCCAAATCAAATGACGACCCCGCCGGAATATAAAAATACCTATCGCAATGGAATCTTTTTGGGCACGAATTTGTCTTGGCACAAGATAGCATCTGTTTACTGTCTTGGAGATTCATTTTCGGAGGATAAATACCGCATATTATTCACCTGCCCGATGGTTCCCGGCGAAATGCTTAAACTATATACCAATGGATGCACGGAATGTTCCTATGGAAGTACTGTCAAAATAACGGGCACTTTCATCGGGTCCCCTGCGCTTTGCAAAATCCATACGATAAAAACACCGGAGAAGAAACTTCTGGTCGGAGATTCGAGCAGAACGGATGTATCTAAAATCGATACCGTGGGTTCTGTAGACCGCTCCAGGCATGGGCGTAATAAAGTCATTGGGTTATCCGTTTCACTTGCTTGTGTCACATGGGATTGGCCCGGCAATTCGGACGCCCAGAAAGCGTTGTTCAATCCATAAAATTTATGGAACATAAAAACAAAAGAGTAAAATCATGAAAAAAATGCTGAACATCAGGAAAATATCATTCTCTGCCATGCTGTTCCTCGGGGGAGCTGCGTTCGGAGCGGAGTGGATCAAGAACGGAAATTTTGAAAATGACACGACCGCTCCGTGGTTTTTTTCAAAACCGAATAAAAATGCATCGCTTGCCATCGTCAGGGACAGCAATCTTTCCGGCGGCGGAACCGGCGCCCTCGGGATAACCTTGTCCGATGTGCAGCGTGTCGATCTCACCCAAAGGCTGAAAGTCGGGCCGGGGACGTATAAGTTCACCGCACGCGTTGACACCACAAGATGTACAAAATCACGCGGTTTTGTGCTGATTTACCTTTCCGGTTCGGTCGGGGGAAAATGGAAGAGATTCGGCACCGTAAGCACTCCCCAGAAGAACAGCGAAGACTGGATGAAACGCACCGGATGGCAAAAAAAGGAATGGGACAAGCATGAAATGATCATTAACGTCCCTCCCGATGGAATGATCAAAAGCATCAATATTGTTTTGGGCAATTATGTCACGGGAACAGTCATGGTTGACAATATTTCATTGCGTGATTTCAATGAGGAGGAACAGGAGAAAGCGCGAAGGGCCGCGGAAGCTGCTGTGAAATTGGCCGAATCGCGGAAAACCGCTCTGAAAGCGGCATTCCTGACCCGTAAAGATTTCAATCTGTTCCGCCATAATGAAACGCCGGAACTGGGGTTCGAATTGGAAAATCCCTCCGGGAGAAAAGTTTCCGTCCAGGTGAAATTCACCACGGCTGATTATTTCGGGCATGAGGTCTGCAAATCCGAAAAGGTATTCCAGGTGGACGCGAAAGAAAAAATCGGTGAAATCCTGCGTCTTCCGGAATGCCGTCTTCCCGGCTTTTACTGCGTTACGGCAGATTGGAAATCGGGAATCCTGTCGGGACAACGGAAGTTTTCCTTCGTGAAAGTCGGTCCGGTTCCTGCGAAGAAGGACCCCCTTTTCGGCATGACCTTTTTTTATGATACCGAGCCGAATGCCGTTGACAAGCTGGATCTGCTGGCATGCGGCTCAAAGGGGGTGCACTTCCGCTGGCACTGGTCCATGCACAAAAAAACGGAAGAACTGGCAAAAATCAAAGACCGGCTTGAAGAATTCAAGAAGCGTGGGATAGAACCTGTCGGAGGCTTGCAGGCTCACCATATAAATGTCAGAAAAGCCTATTGGAACCGCTGGTTTGCAAAAGGAAAACCGCTCGACCATGATCCGGAACTTGAGGATCTGAAAAAAGAAATAATCAAATGCACAGAAAAAATCGTTGCCATCTGCAAGCCGTATATCCGCGTCTGGTTCCTCGGTGGCGAAGTTGAAGGTTTTTCCCAGAGAGTTCCCGGAGCACTGCCGGATTATATTGAAATGATAAAATTCGTTTCGGATACGATCCGGAAAACCGACCCGGATGCCGAAGTCCATGGGATCGGCATCGGCGGATTCAAAAGCAGTCCGTTCTTCGTCTTCATGCCGAAAATCCTTCCGTATGTCAAGGATCATATCGACGGCATCGGTCCAGACATTTATACAGGAGGCAGCCGTTACGGAAAAGGGTTCATAACGCTCAATTCCGAAGAAAACGGTTTCCGTGCCGGAATGCTGAAACTGGTGGAAATGGCGAAAGTCACCCGCAAAGGCTTTGTTTCCAACATGGAAGGCGGTTCTTCCATCGTGCGCAGCACGCCTCTGGACGATCCTTGCGCAGTGAGCATGGCCAATATCGTTGCCAGACAGTTCATCCTGCTGAAAACCATTCCGAAATTACGGTATTGGCAGTATTACAAAACGACCAACAATCCGAAAGCTTCCGCCGACTGGGGCATGTGGGAAAAGGAAAATCCGCGTCAGGTGGTTTCCGCCTACGCCGCGACCGCCCGGATCATGGCTTTTGCCGAATTTGTCAAAGAACTGGTATTGCATCAGGACATGCCCTGCTGGATCTTCCGCAAAGACGGCAGATATTACGCCGCGATCTGGTATAACGGCAAGGAAAACCTGAAAGTCAAGCTGACTCCCGGCATTCCTGTGGAAGCAAAGGATGTTCAGGGCAATCCGATCGATCTCAAGGACGGCTCGCTTTTCCTCGGGGAAGCTCCGGTTTACCTGTATGCCAAAGATGCCGCGTCTCTGGAAAAACTGTTGGAAAACGCCGCGGAAAATGTTCGCGAACTTGATTTTGAAGTGGAACGGCAGCAGGCAGGCAAAACCATTCTGATGATCAAGAATCTGTCTGGCCGGGTTCTCGAACTAAATCTGAAGAGTGCGGAAACTGGCGGCACGGACAAACGCATCATTCCCTATCAGGACCGTTTCAAGCTCGCCCCGGGCGAGATCAAAGCCATCGAAAAACCTATCGGTGCGGAAAAGGTGACGTTCCGTCTGGAAACCGCCAAGGGGAGAAAATATTCCGCCTCGGCAATCTTGAAACCCGTTCCGGTTCCGTTCGTGAACAGTTTCAAGGATTTGGAAAAGAAAGCCGTTCCGCAGCGACTGAATGATCCGGTCCGGCAGATTTCCGGATACGACGACTTGAAAATCCATGGTGTCTACAAGGGGCTGGATGACCTTTCCGGCAGTTTCCAACTGGGATATGACAAGCAACACCTGTATCTGTTGGTCCGGGTGAAAGACGATGCCCATGCGAATGAGTGTGTGCCGGGTCAGATTTACAGCGGTGACAGCATCCAGTTCGCGTTTGACTCCCGGCGCGATGCAAAAATGAAGCAGATGCGCGGCATTCGCGGCTATTCCGACGACGATTTCAATTTCGGCTCGGCTCTGGCGAAAGGCAAGCAAATCACCCGCTGTTTTGTCGCGCCCTCCAATCTGCGGGGAAAATTGTTTGGCAAAAATTACCGGTTCTCCCCGGAAATCACCCGTGATGAAAAGACGAAAACCACCCTTTACCGGGTCAAAATCGCTTTTGAGGACCTGGCTCCGCTGAAACCGGAAAAAGGCCGGAACTTCGGGTTTTCGATAGTGATCTTCGACCGTGATCCGCCGTCCGAGTTCTATAACATCGCATATTCCGCAGGAGTCACCCATCCAAATGATCCGGCGAAATATCCGGCGTTCCAATTTGAGTAATATCCAGGTGAGTAAAAAGGCTCTGCGAAGCGAAATACGGGTTTATGACGGAATCTGGACTTGTTCATCAACGGAAACCGGCCTGATCATTGGAACAGGTATCAGACATCCTCATTGGGAACAGAACGAAACAAAAAGAAGGGAATGAGCCTGTGAAACAGCCCGCGCCCCGGTTATGTGAACGCGGGCTGGATCGTATTACAGGGAGTTGGATTTTTTGATCCGGGCGCGGACGGAAGTTTCGTAGGCATCCAGATCGTCGATTTTGATCGTGGCGACACCGGACTGCATGGCGGCTTCCGCCACTTTCCGGGCCACATGCGGGACCACGCGCGGGTCGAACGGTTTCGGGATCACGTAGTTCAGCGACAGCGGATTGTCGCCGTTGAACATGCCCGCCGCCGCATCCTTCGGATACGCGATTTCGAGTTCGCGGAAGGTTTCCGGATCGACTTTCATTTCGGCGACTTCGGTCAGCGCATGCGCCGCCGCAAGTTTCATCGCTTCATTGATATCGGTGGCGCGGACATCCAGCGCACCGCGGAAGATGCCGGGGAAGCCGAGCACGTTGTTGATCTGGTTCGGGAAGTCGGTCCGTCCGGTCCCGACCACCGCCGCGCCGGCTTCATACGCATCCGCCGGGTAGATTTCCGGAACCGGATTGGCCATCGCGAAAATGATCGCGCCCTTGTTCATACTCTTGACCATCTCTTTGGTCACGCAGTTGCCGACCGAAAGGCCCAGGAACACATCGGCTCCGACCATGGCTTCGGCGAGCGTGCGTTTGTCGGTTTTGGCGGCGAAACGCTGTTTTTCCGGAGTCAGGTTGCCGCGTCCTTCATAGATCACGCCCTTGGAGTCGCACATGATGAAGTTTTCGCGCTTGGCGCCCGCGGTGACATAGAGTTCGCTGCAGGAGATGCCCGCCGCGCCGGCTCCATTGACCACGAAACGCAGGTCTTCCATCTTTTTGCCGAGGATCTTGGTGGCGTTCAGGATCGCCGCCAGCGAAATGATCGCCGTGCCGTGCTGGTCGTCATGGAATACCGGGATGTTCATCCGTTTTTTCAACGTCTGCTCCACCTCGAAACAGGCGGGCGAGGCGATATCTTCCAGATTGATGCCGCCGAAGCAGGGTTCGAGGCATTCGGTGACGGCGATCAGTTTGGCGGGATCGGTGCGTCCGTTGGACTGGAAGACTTTGCTGATGCACAGGGGAACCGAGTCGATATCGGCGAACCGTTTGAAGAGAACGGCCTTGCCTTCCATGACGGGGATGCCGGCTTCGGGACCGATGTTGCCGAGTCCGAGCACGGCGGTGCCGTCGCTGACCACGGCGACCATGTTGCCTTTGGCAGTGTATTTCCAGACGTCTTCCGGACGGGCTTTGATCTCCAGGCAGGGAACGGCCACGCCCGGCGTATAGGCCATCGCCAGATCCTGCTGGGTGACGCACGGTTTGGTGGGAATGACGGAGACTTTACCCGGCGCGGGTGTGGCATGGTAATCCAATGCCGCCTGATTTTTTTCGTTGCTCATGATTGCGTTTTCCTTATTTGAAATTGGTCTTTATCGAGCTCAGAAATCAAAATGATACTGATCGAGATGATATTCCTTCTGCAGTTCCTTCATGGTTTTCTGCAGAGCGGCGTTGATCGGTACGCCTTCGGTGCTGCGGCGGACAAAGTTCTCGTATTCTTTTTCGCCCGCGGTGTAGATGCGGCTGCAGCCCGGCGCCTTGCGCGAATTGCGCAGAGCACGCAGGATCTCGCCGGTCGTGTGCTTGAAGTCTTCCGGATCGATGAAATTGGCGATGTTGATCGCGATGAAGAAATGGCCCAGATGATAGGGCTGTCTCACGCCTTCGGGCGAGAAACCGAGCAGACCTTTGAGGAAGCTGCCGTGCTGGAGCGCGGCGCTGAGGATCTCCACGACCGTGGCGTAGCCGTAACCCTTGTAGCCGGCGGTAGCTTCGCCGAGTCCGCCCAGCGGCGTCAGCGCGGCTTTCCCTTTGACCAGGTCTTCGAGGATCTGGATCGTATCGGTGCGGGTGTTGCCGTTTTCATCGATCACCCAGCCCGGAGGCAGTTCTTTGCCGGCGCGGCCGTAAACTTCGATCTTGCCGCGCTGGGAAACGCTGGTAGCGCAGTCCAGGAAGAACGGGAATTTTTCATCCGTCGGCATGGCGAAAGTCAGCGGGTTGGTCCCCAGCATGTTTTCCACGCCGAAAGTCGGCGCGATGGAGGGACGCGCATTGGTGCCGCAGATGCCGATCATGTTCTTTTTCGCGGCCATCAGCGCATAATATCCGGCGATCCCGTAGTGCGTGGAATTGCGGATCACGACCATGCCCATGCCGAGTTCTTCGGCTTTGTCGATTGCATACTGCATGGCCTGTTTGCTGGCGACCATGCCCATGCCGTCGTGGGCGTCGATCACGGCGGTGGTGGGCGACTTGCGCACCCATTCGACTTCGGTCACGGGGTTCTGGATGCCGGCTTTGATGCGGTCGATGTAGATGGGTTTCAGCCGTCCGATGCCGTGGGA